>JBBSNE010000339.1:0-3427 GCA_038232815.1 Euzebyales bacterium
TGGCTCCGAGGGTGGGACTTGAACCCACAACCTATCGATTAACAGTCGATTGCTCTGCCGATTGAGCTACCTCGGAATGGGGTGCACAGACCCGAACAGGTAGTGTGCCACGAACATCCTATGACGACTTCGAAGATCATCTACACCTATACCGATGAGGCGCCGGCCCTGGCCACGCACTCCTTTCTGCCGGTCATCCAGGCCTTCGCCGGGGCCTGCGGGGTCGAGATTGAGACGCGGGACATCTCACTGGCCGGTCGGACGCTGGCGGCGTTCAACGACCGGCTTCCCCCCGACCAACAAGTAAACGATGCCTTGGCCGAGTTGGGCGAACTGGCTACGACGCCCGACGCCAACATCATCAAACTGCCGAACATCTCCGCCTCGCTGCCGCAGTTGAAGGCCGCGATCAAAGAACTGCAGTCCAAGGGCTATGACCTGCCCGACTACCCCGACGAGCCGTCCAGCGACGACGAGCGTGACATCCAGGCCCGCTATGACACCGTCAAGGGTTCCGCGGTCAACCCGGTGTTGCGTGAGGGCAACAGCGACCGTCGGGCACCCGCCGCGGTCAAGCAGTACGCCAAGTCCCATCCCCATTCGATGGGGGAGTGGGCGTCTGATTCCGACACCCATGTGGTGACAATGTCGGAGGGGGACTTTCGTCACAACGAGCAATCGGTCACCGTGGCCGGTGACGGATCCGTTCGGATCGAACTGGTGACCGACGACGGCACGACTGTGCTGCGCGAATCGGTGCAGGTCACAGCCGGGGAGGTCCTTGACGGGACCTTCATGAGCAAGGCGGCATTGCTGTCGTTCCTGCAGGAGCAGGTGGCTGATGCCGAGGCAAACGACGTGTTGTTCAGCCTGCATCTGAAGGCGACGATGATGAAGGTCAGCGACCCGATCATCTTTGGGCACGGCGTTCGGGTGTTCTTCGCCGATGTGTTCGACAAATGGGGTGAGGAGTTCGAACGCGCGGGGGCCAACCCCAACGACGGTCTGGGTGGGATGCTGTCAGCCATCGAGGAGGAGTTGCCGGCAGACACCGTCGCAGCGATAAAGACCGACATCGCCGCGGTCTATGACGATGGTCCTGACCTGGCGATGGTCAACTCTGATAAGGGCATCACCAACCTGCATGTCCCGAGCGACGTCATCATCGATGCGTCGATGCCGGCGATGATTCGTACGTCAGGTCAGATGTGGAACGCCGAGGGGGACCAGCAGGACACCAAAGCGGTCATCCCGGATTCAAGTTACGCACCGCTGTATCAGCAGACCATCGACTTCTGCCAGGCCAACGGGGCGTTTGATCCCACCACGATGGGGACGGTTCCAAACGTGGGGCTGATGGCACAAAAGGCCGAGGAGTATGGCTCGCACGACAAGACCTTCGAAATCCCTGCCGATGGCACGGTCCGGATGGTGGATGACCAGGGCGCGGTCCTGACCGAGCACCAGGTGAAGGAGGGTGACGTCTGGCGGGCCTGTCAGGCCAAGGACGCCGCGATCCAGGACTGGGTCAAGCTGGCGGTCAACCGTGCCCGTGCCACTGGCTGGCCTGCGGTGTTCTGGCTGGATGACGAGCGCGCCCACGACGCCGAGGTGATCAACAAGGTCAACACCTACCTACAAGACCATGACACCGACGGTTTGGACATCCAGATCATGGACGTGTCAGACGCCACCCAGTTCACGTTGGAGCGGGCCGCCAAGGGTGAGAACACGATCTCGGTCACCGGCAACGTCCTGCGTGACTACCTGACCGACTTGTTCCCGATCCTTGAACTTGGCACCAGCGCCAAGATGCTGTCGATCGTGCCGTTGATGAACGGCGGCGGGCTGTTTGAGACCGGCGCCGGCGGGTCGGCCCCCAAGCACGTGCAGCAGTTGGTGGCAGAGAACCATCTTCGCTGGGACAGCCTGGGGGAGTACATGGCGCTGGCCGAGTCGTTGGAGCACTTGGCCGAGTCGACCGGCAACGACGGGGCGCAGGTCATGGGGGAGGCACTTGAGAAGGCGACCACCGAGTACCTGGAGAACCAGAAGTCCCCGTCCCGCAAGGTGAACGAGTTGGACAACCGCGGCAGCACCTTCTACCTGGCGCTGTATTGGGCCCAGGCGTTGGCTGAACAGACTGAGGATCCGGAGTTGGCGAAGGTCTTCGAGCCGTTGGCCGAACAACTCGGGGCCAAGGAAACCCAGATCGTTGAGGAGTTGAACGCCGTCCAGGGCGCGCCCGTCGATTTGGAGGGGTACTACCTGATCGACCGTGACCACGCCGATCAGATCATGCGGCCCAGCGAAACCTTCAACGCGTTGCTTTCTTCCCTCAACTAGGGGTGGTGATCGGGTACCCTCGGTCGCACTTCAGCGCGAATCGCCGGGCGCCAAGGCTGACATCAGACGGCTGTAGAGCTTGCGAGCGCCAGTGCCCCAGTCGCCGTTGAGCAGGGCGAGAACCGTGTCGGTCTGGTCCAAGGACAGACCGTGCATCGCCAGGGAGCGAATTGGGGCCTCCTGCAACATTGACTGGATGAGGGGCTGCGTGGCGGGGTCGTCACCGAATGCGGCCCGCACACGTCGCTCGATTCCGGCTAGCAGCACCTTCCCCTGAGGCACCGTGGCGATTGCCCCCAATGGAGTGTTCAGGTCGAAGGGACGTTCGGTCGGCAGGTTCGGGGGTATTCGACGGCCCAATAGCGCTTGGAACGAGTCACGATCGACGTGCAGCCAAGTGGGGGGATCGGCATAGACCTTCGCTACCGGTCGCAGGGCCACGTCGGTGCCGGAGATGTCAATGCTCGCCTGGCCACGGATGTCCCGGGAGGATGCCCCGACCAGCACTTCGAAGGTCCCGGTTTCGACCAGCCAGCCGGCAGATTCAGTATCCCACCAGGCAAATGCCCGTCGATCCAGTGTCACTTCGACCGGGACGGTCTGACCAGGATCCAGCGTCACTTTCGTGAATCCTTTGAGTTCTCGATCTGGGCGGTACACCGCCGCTTCGACGTCGCGGACGTAGACCTGCACGACCTCGGTGGTCGGGCGGTCGCCGTCGTTGGTCACGTCCACGCGGACGGTCACGGTGGCGCCGGCTTGCAGATCGGTGTCGGTCATGGCGGTTTCGTCGGTAGACACCTCGCCCCACGAAACCGGCCCATAGCCCAACCCATGGCCGAAGGGGAAGAGCACCGGAACGTCGGCGGTCTCAAAGAACCGATAGCCCACGTACAGGCCCTCCCGGTATTCGACCGTTGCCGGTCCGCCCGGGAAGTGGTTGGTTGACGGGACGTCGTTCAGGCCCCACGGGAACGTTTCGGCCAGCCGGCCGCCAGGGGCGATGACGCCGGTCAGCACATCGGCCAGTCCACCGCCTGCGGCCTGCCCGCCCAGGTACCCCTCCAGGATGGCTTGGACA
>JBBSNE010000340.1:0-3415 GCA_038232815.1 Euzebyales bacterium
ATCGCCACCTTCGCCCACGACGTGCGGACTGCACTGCTGGATGCGGAGGGCATCGACCGGGTGGACGTCATTGCCGTGCAGCAACAACAAGAGACGTTGGACCATCCACCCGAGGTCGTGATGACGATACCGGCGCACGATGCGGGTTCGTTCAGAGAGGCCGCCAAGTTCTGCAACGACGCCGACTACGACGTCGTCGTCGTGCAACACGAGTTCGGCATATTCGGGGGTCCGGCAGGTCGCAACGTGTTGGAATTCGTCGACCGCGTCGACGTGCCCGTCGTCACCACCACACATACGGTCCTGGGGGACCCACCAGCAGACCTGCGTGGAGCGCTGCATGACCTGGGTGCCGCGTCGGCCAGGGTCGTGGCCTTGGCACCTGCCGCCATGCCGCTGTTGCAGACGGCGCACGAAGTCGACCCGACGAAGGTCCGGGTCATCCATCATGGCGTACCAGACGTCCCCTTTGACGACCCCGATGCCTATAAGGCCGCCGTTGGCTTGGAAGGCCACCCGGTGCTGCTGACCTTTGGATTGCTGTCACGAAACAAGGGCATCGAACAGGTTCTGGATGCGCTGCCCAAAGTGGTGGCCACCAGCCCCGATCTGCGCTACGTCGTCCTGGGTGCCACCCATCCCGAGATACGCCGCACGGAGGGGGAATCCTACCGCCAGCGACTGTTGGCCCGGGTCAAACAGTTGGGGATCGAAGAGAACGTCGAGTTTCGTGACCGCTACGTCGACGACAAGGATCTGATTGCCCACCTGATGGCCTGCGACGTCTATGTGACCCCCTATCAGTCGTTGGAACAGATCACCAGCGGCACCTTGGCCTACGCCGTCGGCATGGGCCGCGCCGTTGTCTCCACCCCCTACCGTCACGCTGCGGATCTTTTGGCTGATGACCGGGGCCTACTGGTTCCGATCGGCGATATCGAGGCGACTGCTGAGGCCTTGATCAAGTTGTTGACCAACGACGAGCTGCGGCAGACCGTGCGACGACGCGCCTATGACTATGGCCGCAACATGACCTGGGCCGCCGTGGGCGAGCACATGGCGGCCCTGCTGAGCGATGCCGTTGATGAAGCCAGAGGTACCCGACGGTCTGACATCGGCGGCAAGATCCATCAAGAGACACTTGAGGCAGCCCGCGACCCCCAGTCATGTCGGGACATGCTCAACCTTGGGCACCTGCAGGTCATGACCGACAGCGTCGGCGTGTTGCAACACGCCGCCCACGGCGTGCCCGACCGTCGGTTTGGCTACACCGCCGACGACCAGTCCCGAGCGCTGATCGCAATGGTCAGACACCACCAGATGACCGGCGAGACGGTCTCGCGTCAGCTGGCCTTGACCTATCTGTCCTATCTGCAGTTCGCGCAACTGCCCGACGGCCGGTTCCGCAACACGATGGACTACGGCCGTCAGTGGCTGGACCAGGGGGGGACCGAGGACACCCTGGGACAGTCGGTCTGGGCCTTGGGTGTCGCCATGGCCGCCGCTCCGACCACGGGGATGAGCAAGGTGGCGGAGGAGTTGTTGGTCGACGCGCTGCCGCAAGCCGCTCGACTGCGGCATCCCAGATCCATCGCCTACGCGCTGTGCGGTTTGTCAGAGGTCCCGCAGACGGGTGATGTTGCGACAACCGCGTATCAGTTGGCCGAACGTCTGTTGGATGCGTTCGCCCGCGAACGACGGCCTGGCTGGGAGTGGTGTGATCAGACCCTGTCCTATGCCAACTCAAAGATCCCTGAAGCCTTGATGCGAGCCGGTAGGGCCTTTCATCAGGAGACCTGGGTCGAACTGGGCCTGCAGTCCTTGGACTGTGTGCTGCAGGCAACCCATAACGGCACCATGTTCGACTTCGTGGGCAACCAGGGATGGCGGACACGCCACGGGGCGGCCTCGGTCTATGCCCAACAACCCATCGAGGCCGGCTACACCGCGGAGGTCTGCGCCTACGCGGCCGAGGCCACCGGTGAACAGCGCTACCACGACTTGGCTGCTGAGTCTGTGGCATGGCTACTGGGACACAACCGGTTGGGCATCCCCCTGTACGACCCGACGACCGGTATCTGTGTGGATGGGGTCGAGCGAACGGGCGTGAGCGAAAACACCGGCGCGGAGTCGGTGGTGTGTGCGCTGATCGGTCTGTTGGCCGTGGCGCAGCCGAACCAGGCCTGATGCGGGTCGGCATGCTGGCGCCCATCGCCTGGCGGGTGCCGCCACGCCACTACGGGCCGTGGGAGCGGGTCGCCTCGCTGGTGACCGAAGGGCTGGTGGCCGAGGGGGTCGAGGTCACGTTGTTCGCCACGGCTGACTCGCAGACGTCCGCACAACTGGCGGCGGTCGTTCCCCGCCCGTATGAAGAGGATCGGAATCTTGATCCGAAGGTCTGGGAACATCTGCACGTGGCGCATTGCTTTGAACGGGCGGCCGAGTTCGACATCATCCACAACCAGTACGACTTCGTCCCGCTGAGCTACAGCCGGTTGGTCGACACCCCGGTGGTCACGACCATCCACGGGTTTTCGAGCCCGCAGATCCTGCCGGTCTACCGGCACTACGACGACCGCGTGGCCTATGTCTCGATCAGCGACGCCGATCGTCATCCCGACCTGACCTACGCCGCCACGGTCCATCACGGCATCGACCCGACGGAGTTCACGTTCACCCCGGCTGCTGACGGCCCATTGGTGGTTCTGGGACGTATCCACCCTGACAAGGGCGTGGCCAATGCCATCGCTGCGGCGCGGCAGGCCGGTCGACCACTGGTCATCGCGGGGATCATCCAGGACCAGGACTACTTCGACCACGCCGTCGCCCCCCACCTTGATGACGACCTGATCACCTATGTCGGGTCGGTCGGACCGGTCGAGCGCGACCAATTGCTGGGAGGGGCCGCGGCGTTGCTGCACCTGATCGACTTCGACGAGCCGTTCGGCCTGTCGATGGTCGAGGCGATGGCATGCGGCACACCGGTCATTGCCACGCGCCGGGGCTCGGTCCCAGAGGTCGTCGCCGATGGCCAGACCGGCTTCGTGGTCACGGGCGTCCAAGAGGCGACTGCGGCTATCGCGCGGCTGGACACCATCGACCGGGCGGCCTGTCGTCGTCGGGTCGAACAGCAATTCAGCGTGGACCGGATGGTGCAGGATTATCTGGCGGTATACCGCACGCTGCTGGATTCCACCGACAGGAAACCAAAGTCCGGCTGAGCCGCGTTGCGGGCGGTGTCGAAGGCACCGCATGGGAACCTCTCTGCGTCACGCCGCCTGGCTGGCACGCAGCAGCGCAATCACGGAGTTGGCGCCGTTTGCCCGCAGCGACATCGACGAGTTGGTGCGCCTCGGCATCCGGCATGTCTCCCCCGGAACACCGCTGATGGCCCAAGCCTTGTGACCTTTGTCCG
>JBBSNE010000341.1:0-3413 GCA_038232815.1 Euzebyales bacterium
CAACGGGCTCGTCGTTGTCAGAAACCGCTTCGGGGGCTGCGCAGGCAGACATCGCAAGAATGAGAAGGCTGAGCAGAGCGAGTAGACGGTGTGTGGGACGGGCAATCATGGGGTGCCTTTCGGTTTGCGGGGGATCTCATTCGGCGGTGAAGCGGACGGGCATGTGTTTGATTCCGGCGATGAAGTTGGAACGGAGGCGCTCGACCGGACCGTCAAGGCGCAGGTCGTGCAGCCGACTCAGGGTTTCGCGCAACAGGGACACGAGCTGTACACGGGCTAGCGAGTTGCCCAGGCAGAAGTGGGGTCCGATGCCAAAGGTCAGATGCGGATTGGGATGACGGTCAAGACGTAGTTCGTCGGGTCTGCCGAAGACCTCGGGGTCTCGGTTCGCGGCTGGATAGAACACCACGACCTTGTCCCCTTCGTGAATGGAGACGCCGCCAAGTTCAGTATCGACAACGGCGGTCCGTCGGAAATGAATGACCGGCGGACAGAAGCGGAAGAGTTCTTCGACAGCGCGGTCCAGGCGGGTGTCCAGGTCCGCGCACAGCCAAGCAAGTTGATCGGGATGTTTTAACAACGCAAGCATCGAGCCGGGCACCGCGCTGTGGGTCGTGTCGTTGCCCGCGACGGTGAAGAGGAAGAACATCATCTCGAACTCCCCGTCGCTCAGACGCTCCCCCTCGATTTCGGCGTCGAGCAAGACCGAGAGCAGGTCGTCTCCCCGCTGGTCACGTTTGTCCTCAGCCAGGCGGTGGGCGTAGGCGAACATGTCCGCAAGGGCCTTGGGGCTGCGAGGGTTCAGTGGCTTGCCGGTGTCCGGATCGGTGAGGGGTTCGGACAGTTCGTCGTCCTGGTAACCGATGACCCGGTTGGTCCACTGATACAGCAGGTGACGGTCTTCTTCTGGCACACCCATGATCGCGCACAGGGTTCGCAGGGGGAAGTCGGCGCCAACGTCCTCGGCAAAGTCACACGTGCCAACATGGCCGACGCCGTCGATCACCTCGCGAGCGATGCGTTGGATCACCGGCACCGCACGGGCGATGCCACGGGGAGTGAAACCGGTGTTGACCAGTTTGCGAAGGCGTACCTGTTCCGGAGGGTCCATGTTCAGCATCATCTGTTGGATGAACGCCAAATCGTCGGCATCGTCTGGGTCCCGTAGCTGTGTGGCGCCCCGATGGGAACTGAAGACCCGCGGATTTTTGGAGACGGCAGCCACATCTTCGTGTCGTGTGACCGCCCAGAATCCTGGCCCCTCCGGCCAGCCTAGAATGGCGGGTTCGGGGTGCCAGCTGACCGGTTCGGTCTCTCGCAGACGGGCAAATTCGTCGTACGGGATGCCCTGCTCATAGGTACGAGGGTCAAACAGGTCGACGTTGCCACGCGTCGTTGCGGACTGGGTCTGTGACGGCATTCGGCTCTTCCTGCGTGGCTACGTGCGATAATCGCACAATCTGACTACGTGCGATAATCGCACGATACGTGCGAGACTGACCGTATCTTGAGATGGATGTGACCGGTATGTCAAGGCCTGCGGGACCCGAACGCTCCAAGTCGGTGGACCGAGCTGTCGAACTCCTGCGGGTGCTTGCGGTTCACGGACCACTTCGTTTGGTCGACATCGACGACCGTCTGGATGGTTCGCGACGGAGTTTGCAACGCCTTGTCACGTCGCTTGAGCACGGCGGACTTGTCAGTCGCGATCCCGGGACCCGCCTTTACGATCTGGGGATGGGGCTGGCCGTCTTCGGAACGATTGCGGCAGAACGGATCGACCTGCCCAAGGTTGCCCCGCCATACGTCCGATCTGTGCGGGACGCGACAGGACAGACGGGCCTGCTTTTGGTCCGTCAGGATGATGCGGCGGTCTGTGCACACCTCGAGGTGGTCCCCGACGGTCCAGCCCTGATCCTCCCCCTCGGCAGGCTGGTGCCGTTGTGGAGTGGGGCGGTGCGATCCATTTTGGCATACCTGGACCTTGCCGCGGTACCGACGATCCCTGAACACACCCGTTCTGGCCTTACAGCACGACTGGCAACCGTTCGTGCCCAGGGGTGGGAGGTGGGTCGCGCGGAAGTACTCCCGGGAGCCATTGCCGTCGCCGCCCCCGTGTTTGATCCGATGGGCAAGCCGATCGCCTGTCTGGGAGCGCTCGGCTATCAGGCCAACCTGGACGTCGACGAATGCGTTGCTCCGGTGTGTACTGCCGCCAAGGAACTGACGCGGGCGTTGGGCGGACGTGCACCAACTACTGACGCCGGGTTACCTGTGGCCTAGCGTTGCGGTCATGGAACTCGCCGATGCCGCGCCGTTTGTCTCACAGCACCGTCAGGCCGTCATCGTGACGATGATGACAAAGAACGGGGAGGAGATACCACACGCCTCCAACGTCATCTATGCCTTCGACGGGCAGACCTTCCGGGTGTCGGTGACCGACGGGCGGGTCAAGACCGACAACCTTCGCCGCCGCCCGGTCGCCGTCATGCACGTCTCAAGCGACGACTTCTGGCGTTGGGTGGCGGCAGAATGTGAGGTTCAACTCTCCCCAGTCGCATCCGAACCGGGCGACCCCACCGGGCAAGAGCTGTTGGCGTTGTATCAAGACGTCAGCGGACCGCATCCCAATCCTGACGAGTTCCTACAGGCGATGGTCGATGACAACCGTCTGATCCTGCGACTGACCCCGACGCGCGTGTACGGCCAGCTGGGCTAGATCATTCGACGACGGGTTCAAGCTCTGGACCCACACTGTCTCATGGAGGGGGGATCCCGTAGGTGTGGGTGAAGTGGTCGTCGTCGGCAAACCCCTCGAGTTCAAGTTCCGGGATCGCGGGGGCGGTCGCGATCCGGTTGACTGTGATCCGGAAGTCCTGGCCGCTTACCGGCTCGCGGGGCCCGATGGACTGTTCGACGGTGAAGTAGGGCGTCGACCAAAATGTCACCGTCACAGAATCGGCGGTGACGGCGGTGTCGACCAGGATCCAGTATGGCGTGTTGTTGTTCAGTTCCAGGTTGACCCCGGGGTAGTCGATCGTTGCCTCACGCCCCGCCGGATAGCGCTCGAAATAGTAACTGTGGGGCGTGTGGGTGATGATGTCGACCCCGGCAAACCACATGGCGTTGAAAAACGTGGTGCCGAACTGGCTGACGCCTCCGCCGAAATCCTGGACGAACTCACCTTCAAGGATTGCGCCGGATTCGACGAAGCCCTTCTCGGGAGTCCGGTCTCCTACCGCATGATTCACCTCGAAGTTGGCCCCCGGCGGGATCAAGGTGTTGTCGACGATTGCAGCGATCTGATGAATGTTGACCACCCGGGCTTCTCCGGGGTTGTAGAAGGTGGTGTAGGTGCTGATGGGCTGAACGATGCCCAAGAGCGCCGGGTCAGGCTGGTCCAGCGGTTGGCC
>JBBSNE010000342.1:0-3411 GCA_038232815.1 Euzebyales bacterium
GGCCTGCGGGGCGTATCGGTGCTACCGGGACAAGACCCCCGGGATCGCCGGGTCAGGATCGGAGCGGCGGAGCCGATGCCGGTGTTGGCCAACACATTGCAACGCCAGTTGTTGGGTGGGATGGCGTTTGCGGTGGCCATACCGGGCACCGTCGGCGGGGCGGTGCGTATGAACGCGGGCGCACACGGCGGCCAGATGGCTGACGTCTTGGTCTGGGCGAAGGTCGTCAGCATGGGGTCGGGGACGACCCAACGGTTCGACGCCAATCGGTTGGACATGCGGTATCGGCAAACTGCCCTCCCGCCAGACGCGATCGTCACCGAAGCAGAAGTGTCGTTGCAGCACACCGATGCGGACACATTGGCGGCTGACATGGCCGAGATGCGGCAATGGCGTCGCGACCATCAACCGATCAACGAACCGTCCTGCGGCAGCGTGTTTCGCAACCCCCCCGGCGATTCGGCGGGACGCTTGATCGACACCGCCGGCCTGAAGGGCCTAGCCGTCGGCAACGCCCGCATCAGCACCAAGCATGCCAACTTCATCACCGTCAAGCCTGGGGCGACGGCCAGCGACGTCCACACCATCATCCGACAGGTGCAACGGGACGTCCAGAATGTCCACGGTCTGTTGCTGCACCCTGAAGTCGTCATCGCCGGCGCATTCGACCACGAGGAGACAGCATGATGTCCACACGTTTTTTCAAGGTGCTGCACGTCGCCGGTCTGGCGCAGACGCCGGTCACGATCAGTGGTCATCCCCGGATCCGGCAACGCGCGCTTGTGAACCTCGAACGGCGTCGCCGACGGGACAACCTGATCACCGCAAGCCTTGCGGCGGTGGTGGCCATCGCGCTGTTGGGCCTGGGCCTGGCGCGATCACCCTTGCTGTCACTCGACACCGTGGCGCTCAAGGGTTTGACAGCCACGCAGGAGCAGCAGGTCCTCGCCCAGATTGGCGTGATGGAGGGACGCAACATCCTGGACGTCGATCTGTCGACCGTTGCCAGACGGGCCGAGTCCTTGCCCTGGGTTGACAAGGTGACGCTTCGCCGCCGACTGCCGTCGACGTTGGAGATCCGTGTGAGCACCGTCCGGCCCGTCGCCGTTGCGACGTTCGACCAGACCGATTACCTGCTGGACGCCGAAGCGAAGGTGCTCGAAGCCATAGCCGCCGACGGCAGCGCCACGTCCTTGTTGGTCGCAGACCCCACGGCGCTGCCACAGGTGTCGGTGGCGACACTCCCGCAACTGGGACAGCCAGTGGCCGATGCCGCAGTCCAGTCCGCCCTTCTGTTTGCCGCCGAGATGCCCCAACCGGTTCGGGATTGGGTTCGTGACTACCGCGTCGTGCCAGGGGGAGGGGTGGACGCCATCGTTGCCGTGCCCACCGCTGCAGGGACGCTGGACCTGATGGTCCATTTCGGTCGTCCAGATGGCGTGAGAGTCAAAGCAGCGGCGTTGGTGGCCCTGACCGAAGAGGTGTTGACGCAGGGAATCCAGGCGCAGGCACTGGACCTTTCCATACCCGACCGCCCGGTGGTGCGGACGTAGGTCTGGGCTGGTTACGTACCGGTGGGGGTGTCCATGCGGTCGGTATGCCGAGTTGACGCCGGATGGTGGCCTGAGTAAGGTGCTCCGAAGTCAGAGGTTTACATAACTATAACCCTATAGTAAAGGATTAGAGTCCTTCGCTATCCCGTTGAACCGCGCTGAGACGTGCGGACTACAAGGAGAATTGTCAGTGGCCGCACCCCAGAACTACTTAGCCGTCATCAAGGTGGTGGGCGTCGGCGGCGGCGGCGTCAACGCCGTCAACCGCATGATCGAAGCGGGGCTCAAGGGCGTGGAGTTCATCGCGGTGAACACCGATGCTCAGGCCCTGCTGATGTCTGATGCCGATGTCAAACTTGATGTGGGCCGTGAGTTGACCCGCGGTTTGGGCGCAGGATCGGATCCTGAAGTCGGCGAACGGGCGGCTGACGAGCACCGTGATGAGATAGAAGAGGTCCTGAAGGGTGCCGACATGGTCTTTGTGACCGCCGGTGAGGGTGGGGGGACTGGCACCGGCGGCGCTCCCATCATCGGCGACATCGCGAAGGGGTTGGGAGCGCTGACCATCGGCGTTGTCACTCGCCCGTTCAGTTTCGAGGGCCGCCGTCGCGCATTGCAGGCCGAACACGGTGTCGATCGTCTGAACGCCGCAGTCGACACCCTGATCGTCATTCCGAACGACCGCCTGCTAGAGATCTCTGACACCGAGACGTCGATGTTGGAGGCGTTCCGTCTGGCCGATGACGTGCTGTTGCACGGTGTGCAGGGCATCACCGATCTGATCACCACACCCGGTCTGATCAACACCGACTTCGCCGATGTCACGACGATCATGCGTGACGCTGGTTCGGCCACCATGGGTGTCGGCAAGGCTCGTGGTGAGGGCCGCGCCCGCGCCGCGGCTGAAATGGCCATCTCCTCACCGTTGCTCGAAGCGTCGATGGACGGCGCGCGCGGGGTCCTGCTGACCATTGCCGGAGGGTCTGACCTGGGTTTGCACGAGGTCAACGAGGCCGCAGCCGCAGTCCAGGAACATGCGGACCCAGACGGCAACATCATCTTCGGTACGGTGATCGATGATTCGCTCGGCGATGAGGTCAAGGTCACGGTGATCGCAGCTGGCTTCAACGAATCGCCCCACCAGTCGTCGGCACAGAACGGTGGTTCGGACACCGACAACGTCACCGCCCTGCGGCGCGACCGTGCACCGTCCCGCCCGGACTACGGTCGTACCGTCAGCGTCAAGTCACCTCCCCCACTGCCGTCGATCCTGGATGACGACGACGACGAGGACGAAGTTTTTCGGTCAGCGACCACCGACGATGAAGATGATTCCCAGGATGATGACCTGGACATCCCGTCGTTCCTGCGCCGCTGACACAGTGCATCTCTTGCGGTCTCTTCCCCATGACCACCTCACCGTCGCACGCTGATGGCGTGCAGACCCTGCCGTCGGCATCCCTGACCGGGATGCTGACGGCGACGGTGGCCTACGCCTTCTCCGATCGTTCGTTCGGCACCATGTCGGCAACGGTCGGAGAAGGCGATCACCGCAGGTCACGCGCCGCATTGGCGGCGCAGGTGGACATCGATCCAAGCCGGGTCAGCTGGATGGATCAGATCCACGGCGATACGGTCACGGTCCTTGATGAACCGGTGGCCCAGCCGCCGCGGTGCGATGCTTTGGTGACCGTACAGCCGGATGTGGGGGTGGCGGTCCTTGCCGCCGACTGTGTGCCGCTGTTGTTCGCCACGGCTGACGGCGTGGCTGCAGCTCACGCGGGGCGTCAGGGGCTGGTTCAAGACGTGGTGGGCGCGACAGCCCGACGCCTGGGCCAGCTTTCGACGGGCCCGCCCC
>JBBSNE010000343.1:0-3392 GCA_038232815.1 Euzebyales bacterium
ATGGGCGTGGCGGGCCCGAGGATATGATCTGACCGGCGCCAGGTTCGTGTAAAGACACCCCGGTCGCAGGCACGACACGGTGCTTGGCGCCATAAGGCAAGCCAGCAAGACCGCCACCGGATTTGCGACGACGGTTGCGGGGTCAGTTGCTGGAGGAGACCGGACCGGGACTGCCCGGGTTTCTCAGAAGGGCACACCCTGTCGTAGGAGCCCCTCGCCCGTGCCTCTGCCTGACAGGATCCGGCAGAACTGCACGGCATCCAGGGTCAATTCCGGCCCCCCGTCATGGTGCTGGTAGGTGGCGCCCGCCGGGCCGGTCAGCTCCAGGCGGAAGGGTTGCCCATGCCGCGCGGCCCACTCCGTCACCACGTCGGCGATCAGCCGGCGATCGTGCTCGCCCAGATTCGCCTGTCGGCCCGTCGCCTGACAGATGTCGTCACGGTGCATCCAGGAGTCCCGGGTCGCGACCACACGCATCAAGTCCCCCAGGGTCAGGTCGTTGCCCAGCCCGTCATCGATCTTCATCCGACCGATCAACCGGGGCAGCGACATACGCTTGGCAACCGCCCGTGGCGCCAGATCGGCGAAGCGGTCGACCAACTCGGTTGTCGGGGCTTCTGCCCACTCCTCGACCTGACCGGCGGTCCAGCCGTCGATCTCCGAGATGCCACGCTGTTTGGCGATCCGTTTGCCTCTGAACTGCTGGCGGACGGATTCGCGCAGCGACGCGAATTGGGTGAGGGAACCAACCAGATGCCCGACCATGTCACGTACGGTCCAGCCTTCACAGGGCGTCGGCCTGGTCCAGTCTTGTGGTTCGAGTGACTCAAGCAGCGTGGTCATACGGTCGTACTCGGTGGTGGCGATGCGTCGTGCCTCCTCCCCCTGGATGGGGGTGATGGTGGCGACATCGGTGGTCATGCGGTTCATGTGGTTTCCTCCCTGGCGGTGTCGAGTTGCTGGATGTAGGCGAGGACCATGTCCGTCGCGGGATCGATCAGATCGACCCAGTGGCTGCCCCCGGGATCGTTTGACATCTGTTGGGCGGCGATGCCCGCGCCAAGGCAGACGACCAGCCCCTGCAGGGTCGGGTCGTCCAACCCGTGGGCGGTCATGGACCCGGTCATCTCCTGCCAGGCGTCCTCGGAGTGCTTGTAGGCTGCGGGCGACGGCTGGAAGTCTGGGATCGGTCGTTGGAACATCAGCTGGTAACGGGCCTGGCTCTGCTGGACGAAGGTCAGCATGCCGCGGAAGCCGACGGCAATGACCTCCCGCCGGCTGCGGATCTGCCGCGTCCATTGGCGACCCTGTGTCGCGAACTCCTCGTAGGCCTGGGCGAACATCGCGTCGTAGATCGCGTGCTTGGATTCGAAGTAGCTGTACAGGGAGGCGGGACGAAGCCCCACCTGCCTGGCCACGCCTCGTAGGGACAGGCCACCGATGCCGTCACGCTCGGCCAGCACCCAGGCCGCGTCAAGAATCCGTCGCCGTGCTTCCTCACGACGTTCGTGCTTCCAATCAACCGTTGTTTTTCCTAACACTGTTCGTGATACTAATCAGCTACGTTGCAGCCGTCAAGAAGCGGGATCCTCCGGGATCTGTAACCGACATCACGGCAAATACGGGATCGAGAATTGCCGTCGGCTCCGATGGACGGGTGCGATGCTGCACGTTGATTCTGGCCTTTTGGCCCGAAGAAACCTTGTCATCCGAGCCTGCGACCAGGCCGCGTAGAACCACAGGAGAGATGTAATGCCGTTCGTCGAGGGTGACGTCGTCGTCAAACAACTGACCGGATCGACCTGGGAGCTGCGGGAGACCGTCGCCTACCAGGGCCGTACCGACCTGTTGAAGGTGCCCGCCGGGTTCGTCACCGACTTCGCCTCCGTCCCCCGAGCTCTCGTGTGGCTGCTTCCCCGCTACGGGGACTACACCCGGGCCGCGATTTTGCATGACCACCTGGTCACCTCCGACAAGGTCAGTCGTGCCGACGCCGACGGGCTGTTCCGCCGTGCGATGCGCGAGCTTGACGTCTCGCTGGCGCGCCGCTGGATGATGTGGGCGGCCGTCCGGGCTGCCTCCTTCCTGAAGGGCGCCAGTCCCAAGGAGGTGGTGCAGTTCGTGTTGGTGGCGGTGCCGTCGGTGCTCTACCTTGCGATCCCGGTCGTGATCGTCCAGGTCTATCTGTTGCTGTTCTGGCTGGTGGAGCTGATCGTCTGGATCGCTGAGAAGACCTTCACCCGCCACGAGCCACCACGACCCGAACTGCAGAACATGACCGCCTGACGGCGAAGGAGCCAGCCATGGACCTGTCCACCCTGACCGCCACCCAGGCCTTGGAGGGGCTGGCTGCCGGCGACGTCTCAAGCGTCGAGTTGCTGGACGCCCAGCTGCAGCGCATCCAGAAACACAATCCCACCATCAACGCGGTGGTTGCCACCGACCTCGACGGTGCACGTCAACAGGCCGAGCAGGCCGACAACCGGCGTTCGTACGGCCAGGCCAGCGGTTCCCTGGCGGGCCTGCCGATGACGATCAAGGACACCTTCGAAACCCGCGGGTTGACAACCACCGCGGGGGCCCCTCCGCTTTCCGACCACGTCCCGCAGACCGATGCCGACGTGATCCATGCACTGCGACAGGCCGGCGCGATCATCTTCGGCAAGACCAACGTGCCGTTGTACGCCGGTGACCATCAGTCCTTCAACGACGTCTACGGCATCACCAACAACCCCTGGGATACAACCCGTACGCCTGGTGGGTCCTCGGGGGGCCCGGCCGCAGCCCTGGCATGCGGGTTCACCACGGCCGAGATCGGCAGCGACATCGGCAACAGCATCCGCTTGCCGGCCCATTTCAACGGGCTGTTCGGGCTGAAGCCGACCCACGGCGTGGTGTCGCTGCGGGGTCACATACCCGGCCCTCCGGGTGCACTGGGCCACCCTGACCTGGCGGTGGCTGGTCCCCTGGCGCGCTCCATCGACGATCTGGGACTGTTGCTGGATGTCATCACCACCGTCGCAGCCTTCCGGGGCGTGCCGGGTGCCGCGCTGCCGCCCAGCCCGGGCCGGCCCGATGTCGCGTCACTTCGGGTAGCGCTTTGGGCAGACGATGCCGCGGCACCGGTCAGCAGGGTCTGCCGCGACGCCGTCGAGGGTGTGGGCACGACCCTGGAGGAGGGCGGGGCCACGATTCAGCCCGACCTGCGCCCTGCCGTGCCGACCGAGTCACTGCACCAGACCTACCTGCAACTGCTGTTGCCGATCATGGCCGCCGGGCTGCCCGCCGACGCCTGGGACGGTCTGGTCCAGGCTGCCGGTCACACCGAGGCCGAGGCCCCCTCTGCGGTGCTGATGAACGCGCAGATGATGACCGCGACCCACCGCGCATGG
>JBBSNE010000344.1:0-3392 GCA_038232815.1 Euzebyales bacterium
CGCCGCGCCCGACACCAACGCAGAACCGAAATCTCCCCCGAAGGCCAACAGGATGTTTTGGGGGTCAGCTGTGGTGGCCTGCGCCGCGGCGACGGAGGTCTCAAACCGATTTTGACCGGCCACCCGGGTGACCGGATGACCCGCAGCCACCAAGGACTGCTGGACTGCGTCGGACACCGCCAGTGACCCGCCCATGATACGCACCGATGCCCCGGGCCCAGCCGCTCGATCGATTTCGTCCAGCACCACTTGGGGCAACGCGGCACGCGGGGTCAACAACACCGGGCCATTGATCGCAGCTGCCAGCGGCGCAGCCACGACCGCGTCGGGGAATGCCTCGGAGGACGCGAGGATCACCTCACGGGCCTGACCTCGACCGAAGGACTGTCGCGACACCGCCACGGCGGTGGTGACCCGTTCAGGGCCGAAGAGCCGCTTGACATCCTCACCCCCGCTGATCTGCCCCTGCGGCACGGTCACGAAGCCGAGATCGGGGGCGTAGTCACGAGGGGAGGTGGTGAAGGTACCGTCGGTGTCGCGCCCATGGAACGCCGCGATCTGGACGGATATCTCCCCTGGGGAGTCAAGACAGCCGGCGGGGGCCGTTGCGCTGTAGCTGT
This sequence comes from Euzebyales bacterium, assembly GCA_038232815.1. GTDB lineage: Bacteria > Actinomycetota > Nitriliruptoria > Euzebyales > Euzebyaceae > Euzebya. The sequence goes on from JBBSNE010000344.1 coordinate 621, forward strand.
CTCCAGTGAACCCCGCCGAGCCTTGACAGACGACCTCGCCCGTCGTGCTGCCATAGACATAGAAGTCAAACTGATCGTTGCTCCCGCCCTTTGCCATCTGCAGGGTGCGGGGCTGCCCCTGTGAGTCCTCGAAGAACATGACGATCGCGGCGCCGTAATCGTTCCAGGTGACGTCTTGCAACGGGTCGGTGGCCTGCCTGACCGACACAGTGACGGTGATCCCTTCAGCGTCATAGGCGATGCACCATCCGGTCACATCAGACTGCGGGATGTCCACCGACTGCCCATCCCTCCCCATTGTCACATCGTCCAAGCCATCGGAGTAGCAACCCTCCGCAAAGAACGTTGCCGCCGTAGCTTGGACCCCTTCCATGGGCATCGCCGCCAGCATCAGGGCGAGCACGGACGACAACACCACGAGGGTCAGCAACCGTGCCGTTACGATGTCATCCTCCTTCTGCAAAGCACCTATGGAGGTCCATGGTGACCCAACCCGGTGCGTACCGGCAGGACCATCCGTCCAACGGGTTGGCATCATCGGCCGCCGTATCGTCACGGGCGGTCAAAGACTGCAACCATCCGCTGGGGCAGCCTGGTCAAGCTCGGCCTCGCGCAACACCCGTTGGCGCAGTGACTCCCGAGCCTGTGGGCTTATCGGCACGACTTCGACCCGTTGGGTCAGCAGGAAGTCTGCGAGCGCCAGAAGATGGCCGACGTTGTCGCCGCCCAACACCCGTTCCGGCAACCCTGAGTCCACCATTCTGTTCAGGATCAACGACGAGATGTCGCACATGTGACGTCTGTGTCAGGATTAGCGTCCTGGAACCGTGGCGAGTTGTACGAACAGCGCCGCGATGATCACAATCAGCAACAAGGCGAGCGTGATGAGCGTGCCGGGCCTCACAAAGTGGCCCGGTGGCCGGACAGGGCCGCCTGCGTTTTCCGTCGTTCGTCCGACAGGAACCGGACCAACCCCTCACGTGATTCCAGGTGTGCCCGGCAGTCCAATTCCAGGGTGATCGTTCCATTCCATCCCGAACTCCCGACCTCGGCCAAGAACTCCTCCAAGGGCAACACGCCAGATCCGATCGGCGCGTGCGAGTCCTTGCCGTTGCCAAAGTTGTCCGCGACGTGGAGGTGCACGATCTTGTGGGAGAGTGCCCGCCACATTTCCATCAGATCGATCCCAGCCACCGCGCAGTGACTGGTGTCCATGACCAGATGTTCGAACTCATCCATCTCGTCAACGGTGATGACACTCGAAAAGGCACGACCCGCAACGGGAAACAAATTCTCCATCCCGAACACCACTCCCGTCCGCTGGGCCAGTTCCGCGACCTCCTCATTCATCCAGCGGCGGCTGCGGACCTCCCAGCGAAACGGCGCGTGAGCCACCATGATGTCTGCGCCGACTTCAGCGGCCAACTCCATCGATGCGGTCGTCTTGCTGGCAAACGAGGTACCGAAGACCGTCCGCAGCAGCAGCAGGAACGGCCCGTGCAGTGCCCGAACCGCCACCCCTGACTGCGCTGCTGCCGACAGAATCAACCCCGCATCCTGGGTGTCCGCATTGTGGCCGACCATGACCTCGGCCGCGTCGTAGCCGGCCTCGGCGATCGCATCCATGACATAGTCCAACGGGGTCATGAACAACGGGCCCGTCGCCGCGAGGATGCGGGGACGGTCTGGGGGAGAATCGTTGGGCATGGCTTGCCAGGATAACGACGGTCGGGGTCGCACACCCTCCGCCAGGTCACGCAAAAGTTGGCCATCGATGGCCGTTGCGTGAACAGGACCGCGTGAACAGGACCGCGTGAACACGACGGCGCGCCCGCCACGACTCCGTGCTGCCATCTGCCGATATCCTTGCACCTACCAATGAACCCGATCTTTCCACTGCTGGCCATCGGCGTCGCCTGGCTGTTCAGTGCCCGACTGGCCGCGCAATGGGTCCGGCGTCATCGGCCCCACGCGTTGGCGTGGGCCATATCCCTGTTCTTGTTCGGGCTGGGCCATGTCGCCGTCCTGATCGGTATCACCAGCGGCTGGTCTGCGCCAACGTTCGGGATCTATTGGTTGGCCGGGGCACTGTTGAACGTGCCGTTCTTGGCCATCGGGCAACTGCACCTGATGGACCGCAAAAGATCAGTCATCTGGTGGACGCTGGCGGGGCTGGCTGTGGTGTGGAACGTCTCATTCACCCTGACCGCCGCCTACGACACAGCTGTGCTTGCGGCCGCTACTGGTGTTCCGGCCGGCAAGGACGTCATCGGTGGTTCAATCGCATACGCATTGCTGCGACCGATGACCTACACCTTCGCCGTTGTGGTGCTCGGTTCGGCCTGGTCGGCATGGCGACGCAGAACCTGGTCGCTGTTGCTGATCGCCGTGGGGACGGCGGTGGCGGCGGCGGGGTCAAGCGTCATCGGTTCCTCGGTGGACTATCTGTTCCCTGTGTTATCCGCAGCCGGGGTGTCGATCATGTACCTGGGGTTCCGCAAGGTCAGCGCCCCGGCGGTACGGCGGGTGGAGTCCACGTTGACCGGAATGGCATGAGCGTGGTCACCCTGTTCACACGTCAGGGCTGTCATCTGTGCCGTGAGGCCGAGAAGGTATTACGCCGCGTCGTCTCCCACCCTGACGTCATCGAGGTGGTGGACATCGACACTGATCCCTCATTGACCGACCGCTACACCGTGAGGGTCCCCGTCGTCGAGCTTGACGGTGCCGAGATCGCGCAGTACCACGTTGACGAAACGGCGGTTCGCAACG
>JBBSNE010000345.1:0-3376 GCA_038232815.1 Euzebyales bacterium
CGCGGTCTCAACCCGCTCCTGCAAGTCGGTGCCCAGTTCTTCCAGCACGGCCCCGTCCACCGTGATCCCCACCCGTTCCAGATCGGCCAAGCCGGCTATCAGGGGTACCTCGATCTGGCGAATCAGTTCAGCCTGTCCGCGCTGGGTGACCTCTGCATCCAACACCTCGGCCAGTTGGAACAGGGCGTGGGCGCGTAACGCACGACCGCGCCATTCCGAATCGGATTCGGCACCATCACCCAGCAGCAAACCGAGTTGTGCCGGACCCTCCGACTGTGGCCCAACCTCGGGGTCGTCGGTCTCCAACGTCTTGTGCAGATAGCTCAGGGCCAGTTGCTCAAGATCGTAGGAACGTGCCGCGGGCTGCAGGATGTAGGCCCACAACTCGGTGTCGATCGTCGGCGGGGCAACGGCGTCAAACGCCATGCCGCGGGCGAAGTGGTGCAGCGCCTTGCCGTCGTGCACCCACAGCTGATGGCCGCTGGTTCCGTCCAGGACCGCACCCAACGCGCTTTTGTCCGTAGGGGCCAATGCGCCGACCGACACGGCCACCGGGTCTGCACCCGCCGCAGCCAACGCGACCGCGACCGGTTGAGGGTCAGGAAGCCCCCCGGTGATGAACGGCACGACGGCCATTGGTTGACCGGTCGGTACCTTGGCGATCCAGGCCGCCAGGTCCCCCGCCCCAGCCAGTTGCGGTTCGACGTCGAAACCGCTGGCCTGCTGTTCGGCTTGGTTGCCCAAGACGGTGTCGTTCAACCGGTCCCACAGTGAACGGAACTCAAGGGTGGCAAACAACCGTCGGACCTCATCGGCATCGATGTCGCCCATCCGCAACTCCTCCACCGGTGTGGGTAGCGGCAGGTCGCGATCCACCGTCGTCACCGTTCGGCCGATGTAGACCGCCTCACGATGTTCCGCCAGCATGGCCGGAACCTTCTTGCCCCGCAGTTGACCCAGGTTGGCATAGATGCCGTCCAGGTCGCCCCAGTCGGTCAGCAGCTTTGCGGCGGTCTTGTCCCCCACCCCCGGAACCCCAGGGATGTTGTCGCTGGGGTCCCCACGCAGCGCCGCGAGCATGGGATAGGACGCAGGGGGAATGCCGTAGCGGTCCTGCACCGCCGTCGCGTCCATGACGATGGTGTCTGAGATGCCCCGGCGCGTGTACAAGACCTTGACACGATCATCGATCAACTGGAACAGATCGCGATCGCCGGTGACGATCAAGACGTCCCACCCATCAGCCTTGGCTTGCTCGGCGTAGCTTGCGATGACGTCGTCGGCTTCTTGTCCCGCCATGTCCACCCGCGGAATGGACAAGGCTGTCAGGACCTCATCGATCAGCGGCAGTTGGCTTTTGAACTCATCCGGGGATTCGGTCCGGTTGGCCTTGTAGTCCGGCATGAGCTCGGTGCGGGCGACGGGCCGCCCCTTGTCGAAGATGGCAGCGATCGCCTGGGGCGGATGTTCGTCCAGCAACTTGATGACCATCGACGTGAACCCAAAGGCGGCATTCGTCACCTGACCGGTCGTGGTTCGCAGATCTTCCGGCAATGCGAAGAAGGCCCGGTAGGCCAGGCTGTAACCGTCCAGTAGCGCCAGGGTGGGGCGGCCCCCAGATGAGTCAACGGGCATCGCCCCAGATCCTACGCCGCAACGGTACGCTGCCACGCCCCCACCCGGGGCTTACAGACAATGGTGACAACGCTCTTACCGGCGTAGTAGGTTACGTTGAGGAAGTACACCCCGATTCAATGAGGAGTTTGTGGGATGACCCCATCAACATTCAAATGGCTGCGAATGGTGGCGATCATGGCTTTGCTGGCCATCGTCGCGACCGCGTGCGCGTCTGACGAAGGCACGACCACTGAGGAAGACCCGGCAGTTGCAGAAACCGAGGCGCCCGTCGAGGCGACCGCGGACGAAATGGCCTCGCCCAGCGAGATGATGACCGAGCCGTCGGAAATGATGACCGAGGCCTCCGAAATGATGACCGAGCCGTCAGAGATGATGAGCGACGACATGGCCACCGAGACCGAGACCGAAGCCGCGGGCGGCGACGAACCATCCGGCGACGGGGAGGCCTTGAAGATGGCCTACATCCTGCCGGAGACCGGACAACTTGCCTTCCTGGGCCCACCCATCATCGGTGGTTTTCAGCTAGCGGTCGAAGACATCAACGCAGCCGGCGGCGTCAACGGTGTCGAGGTCGAGCAAGATGGTGGTGACGAAGGTGACGGTGACGGCACCATCGCCAACCAGACCGCTGACCGCCTGTTGGCCGCCGACGTCGACGTGATCATGGGTGCGGCCGCATCCGGAATCTCGTTGTCGATCATCGACAAGATCACCGGGGCCGGTGTGGTCCAGTGCTCACCGTCCAACACCTCCCCGACCTTCACCAACTACGACGACAGCGGCCTGTACTTCCGTGCCGCACCGACCGATGCCCTGCAGGGACCCGTCCTTGCGGAGCAGATCGTCGCCGCAGGTGGGACCAACGTCGCGGTCCTGGCCCGTGCCGATGACTACGGCCAGGGTCTGTTGGACGCCACCGAGGCGGCACTGGAGAACGCCGGTGCAAGCGTTGCCGTGGCCACCACCTACGACCCCATGGCGCAAAGCTTTGACGCAGAGGTCCAGCAGGTCGTGGACTCCGGCGCCGACTCGGTCGCCCTGATCTCCTTCGACGAGGGTGCCCGCATCCTGCAGACCATGATCGAGCGTGGCGTGGGCCCTGCCGACGTCATCGTCTTCGGTGCCGACGGTATCGCCTCAAACGACACCCCCGGACTGGTCGACCCCAACGACCCTGCGGTGCTGGAAGGGATGCGGACCACCTCCCCCGCCCCCGCAGCCGATGAGGACTTCAACTCGGCGCTGCAAGAGTTCGCGCCGGACCTGAGTGACACCCTGTTCGCTGCCGAGGGGTATGACTGCGCCATCGCAGCCGCCCTGGCCGCGCAAGCCGGTGGCGAGAACACCGCCGAGGCCGTTGCAGAGAACATGGTTGCCGTGACCGTCGAGGGCACCAAATGCACCGCATACGCCGAATGCCTTGAGATGCTCGAGGCCGGCGAGGACATCGACTACGACGGCCCGTCGGGTCCGATGGACTTCAGCGAGGCCGGCGAACCGTCGCAAGGCACCTACGCCTTGCAGGAGTTCACCGCTGAGGGCGAGTTGGAGCTGGTCGAGGAGATCACCTCCTCGCTGTAGCGCACGACACCCAAAAGTGTTATCAATTGCAGGGCCCGGACCATTTGGTTCGGGCCCTGCCCCAGGAGGAGTGCAAACACATGCCTGTCACACAACCGCGTCGTCTGATCACCCTGTTCGCGGTGCTGCTTTTGTTGCTGGCCGCCTGTGCGGCCGA
>JBBSNE010000346.1:0-3367 GCA_038232815.1 Euzebyales bacterium
CTCCGAAAACTGCCCCATGGGCATGATTCTAGCTCACCTGCTGCAGGGCCATACTGTCGTTCGTACTGTCGATGCGCGATTCTGCGGTTAGCTGCAGTGCACTGAAACTGCGCTGAACTGCGGTTTTAGGAGGGTGACCGACGGGAATCGAACCCGCGACCTCCGCGACCACAACGCGGCGCTCTAACCAACTGAGCTACGGCCACCATGAACCTCCCGCGGCAAGTCACGGGGGGAGGTGGGATGGTACCGCCGATGCAAGGGGGTCACACCATGTGTCTTGGGCACGTCATACTGGCCCATCCCTGCCCCAGTAGCTCAGTGGATTAGAGCAGCGGGCTTCTATCCCGTTGGTCGTGGGTTCGAATCCTACCTGGGGCGCATGTCTTCCTTGGACCTGACCGAAACCCGTGCCCGGTTCCCCGCCCTGGGGGCCCATCCCGAGGTGGTGCACACCTGCGCCCCGGGTGGCACCCAGATACTCGGCTCGGTCCTGGACGCCATGCGTCAGGCCGCCATCGATGCCAACGCCAACCAACACGCGGCCTTCCCGGCCAGCGGACGGGTGGATGCGTTGTGTGACCGGGCTCGGCAGCGGATGGGGCAACTGCTGGGCTCAGAGCCCCAGAGCATCGTCTTCGGCCCCAACATGACCACGCTTGCCTTTCATCTCAGCCACGTCCTTGACGAGGTGTTGGCCACCGGCGGAGAAATCGTCTGCACCCGCCTTGACCATGACGCCAACGTCGCCCCGTGGCTTGGACTGGCCGAACGCACCGGGGCGACCGTCCGCTGGATCGACATCACCGATCAGGGTCGGCTTGACCTTGAGTCGATAGCGCAGGCGATCACGCCTCGAACGCGGCTGGTGACCTTTCCGCTGGCCTCCAATGCCCTGGGGACCGTCGTTGACCCTGCGCCAATTGTCCAGGCGGCGAAGGCGGTGGGCGCGATCACCGTGATGGACGCGGTGCATGGCGCCCCGCACGTCCCCGTCGACCGGCGGGGGAGCGGCGTGGACGTCGTGTTCTGCTCTCCCTACAAGTTCTTCGGGCCCCACGCGGGGGTCATGGCAGCCGACCCCGGCCTGCTGGCAAAGCTCGGGCCCGACAAGGTCCGCCCCAGTCCTGACGAGGGTCCCGAACGCTGGCAGACCGGCACCGCCAGTTTCGAGACGATCGCTGGGTGTGCGGCGGCGGCGGACTACCTGTTGGACGAGATGTCACTGGCCACGATCGGCAGACACGAGGACACGCTGGCCCAAGCCTTTCTGAACGGGTTGGCACAGCGTCCCGGTTGGACGCTGCACGGACCGGGCGACACCCTGGGCCGCACCCCGACGTTCGCGATCACCCATGAACGCGCGACATCACAGGACGTTGCAGAAATCTTCGCCAAGCACGACGTCAACGTCTACGCCGGTCACTACTACGCAATCGAACCGATGCGGCGTCTAGGTCTGCTGGAACGTGGAGGGGCGGTTCGGATCGGGTTCGTGCACTACCACGGCCTTGACGATGTCCGACGTGTACTCGACGCAATGGACACCGTGGGGTGAGTTCGCTGGTTGGTGACTTCAGCCCGCATGTGAGCAGAATCCACCAACTGGCGGCCGGGGGAGGGATGCTTAGGCCCTCGGTACCAACCGACTGTGTCTTGTGCACTGTTGGCGAGGGACCCGGTGCAGCCGCATTGGGCCTATCGAGAACTCCGACTCCGAGTGGAGCGGGTGAGGAGAATCGAACTCCCATGGCTAGCTTGGAAGTCTTGCCCCCCGCTCATACCATAACAACGGATGCTTGTAAACGCGCAGGTCAGACCACATTTTAGGAAAGGGCAAGGGTCAGCATTGGACTCTCTTGGACGTCTCTCGTTCCCCGTTGTTCCCGCTTTGGAGCCACATCCGCCAGCCTGGACCACCCCCCTGTGAGGGGAGTCAGATGTGCTTCGCCAAGGGGACAATGAGGCGCGTCCGACGCCGTCGTCGGCCAGAAGCGTAGGAGTCGGAGCTTGCGACGGGCTTCGCTGAATGGTCTCACGGACCTGAACCGTGCCCAGACCGTTCCGCCTCTTCCCGTCCAGTCCTATAGGAGGGCGTGACCAGCGCATCAGCCCGACCGGCGTGCAGGTTGCGCGTAGCGCTTGACAAGCAAGCGTTTTAGTCGCCACCACACATACGCACAAATGCAGATCTGGCCCAGCCGTCAGTCCCATCGTGTACCCGTGCTTCTCGCCCGCTCGGGTCATGGCTGGGTCCTGGAACGTCCACCCCTACCGCTGATCACCGCATCGCAGAAACGCTGGACCGTCGAGGGATACGGATCGGGTGACGGTGACCGTTAAGAGTGGACCATGTTTCCTCGCCTTGACCACGCTGGCAGTGATGGTGCCCCGCCTCTGCCCGCCGATAACATGGCCACCACAGTCGGCCTCGCGCCCACGCAGAGAAGGCGACACCCTTCGGCACGCCCGGGACCCACTGTCCATACGCTCCTGCTGAGGGTGGTGCCCGATCTGCTGTCGCCGGATGTCACGAGACCGAAGCCTGGAAGCCGACTTCGCCCGGAAGGGCCGACGCTGGCGACTGCGGCGGCTGGACACCACTCTCGGGACCGTGCGGTTCCGGATGTCGCGGGTCCACTGTCGCGGCTGCCGACAAGGTGTTCGCCCTGCGGCTGGCCATGCTCGGCCTGGTCTGGAAGCACCGCTCTGGCCGGCTGACCGTCGACCTTGTCGAGACCGCCACCCAGACGTTTGGGCGCACCGCCGGGCTGCACGACAGCCTCACCCCTGCGCGGGCGTCGGCATCGCAGGCCCACGCCGTGATCACCAACTTCGCCGGCATGCTGGGCGAGTTGCAGCCGGCGATTGGGATCGGCTACCGGGTTGTTCCTGCGGTTTAGCACGGTCGCACAGGCGGGAACGATCCTCATCGATGGACGCGAACCATCAATCGGTGTCTCGCCTCCTGCGGACAAGCGATGCTCGATCGGCGACATCCGTCAGCCTCTGGTCGCACGACGGTGACGTCACGACCATGCTGGCCCAGGCGTCAGATCGGCGGCCAGCCGAACCGGCTGAACAGCGCCGTCAGGGGCGCGAAGACGCGCAGCCACTGGTTGGTGAGCAGCAGGATCCCCATCACGATCATCACCCCACCTCCGCCAAGCTCGACCAGTCGTGCGTGGCGACGAAGCCAGCCGAAGAGCGGATCCAGACGGGACGCAGCGACGGCCAAGCCGATGAAGGGCAGCGCCAGCCCGGCGGAGTAGATGGCCAAGAGGACGGCGCCTCGCCCGACCGATTCGCTGGCGGCGGCCAGGGTCAGGATGCCGGCCAGCACAGGGCCGATGCAGGGCACCCAGCC
>JBBSNE010000347.1:0-3358 GCA_038232815.1 Euzebyales bacterium
GGCCCGGCTGATCACGAAGTCGCCGATGTCAGCCCACTGGAAGCTGACCTGCTCACGAACGGCGTCGTCGAAGGCCACCGATCCCTCATCCGGGGTTCGGATCCGCAGTACCGGGGTGCGTCCCTGGTCGCGGTAGGCCTGGCGCTGCTCCTGGGTCAGGTCACGATGACCGGTCTTGTAGGCCGGGGACTTCTTGGCCCCCTGTAGCTGGGCGCGCATGGCGTCCAGTTCCTCGGGGCTCTCAAAGGCCTCGTAGGCATGACCGGCCTCGGACAGTCGGCGGGCCACCGCTTCGTGCAGCGGGCGGCGCTGGGACTGCAGGTAGGGGCCGTGGTCTCCACCGGCCTCTGGCCCCTCGTCCCAATCAAGGCCCAGCCACCGCAGCGCGTCGATCATTCCCTCGGCGGATTCGGTGGTGGCCCGTTCGGCGTCGGTGTCCTCTATACGCAAGACGAACACGCCATCGTGTTTACGGGCCCACAGCCAGTTGAACAGGGCCGTCCGGGCCCCGCCCACATGCAGCCAGCCGGACGGGGCGGGACAGAAACGGACACGCGTGGTCTGAGAGGTGGTCATCGGCGCCGCATGGTATCGGCGGCTGCCCAACCCCCGCCCAGTTCGTGACGAGACCGCCCCTGAGGGCCCTCGGCAGTCAGCCGTCCTCTGCGATCACCGGGTTGGACAGCGTGCCCAGGCCTTCGATCTCGACCTCGACGGTCTGTCCGGCCTGCAAGGGACCCACGCCCGCGGGTGTCCCGGTCAGGATCACATCGCCGGGCAGCAATGTGGCGAACGCGGAGCACCAGGCCACGAGTTCGGCTACGCCGAAGATCATGTCATCGAGGGTTCCGTGCTGGCGTTCCTCCCCGTCGACCCGGCACATCACGGCCCCGCCGGCGGACGGATCGAAGTCGGTGTCGATCCATGGTCCGATCGGGGCAAAGGTGTCAAACCCCTTGGCGCGGGTCCACTGCCCGTCGGTGCGTTGCAGATCTCGTGCGGTCACGTCGTTGGCACACATGTAGCCCATGATCACGTCAGCGGCGTTCTCGACCGGGACCGACCGGCAGATCCGGCCGATCACGATGGCAAGCTCCGCCTCATGGTGGACCTCCTGGCTGAGGGATGGCAGGACGATCTCCTCCCCCGGCCCGATCACGGACGTCGATGGCTTAGAGAAGATCAACGGTTTCGTGGGCACCTGACCGTCGGTTTCCGCGGCATGCGCCGCATAGTTTCGGCCCATGCACAAGATCTTGCTGGGCAGGATCGGTGGCAAGATGGTCAGCTTGTCCAGGTCCGCAGCCTTGGTGGTCATGGTGTACTCGCTGAACGGGTTGCCCTGGACCAGGATCGCGTGATCCCCGTCGGCATGCAGTGCGGCGAAAGCGGGCCCGTCGGGGCGGGAGACTCGGAGAAAGCGCATGGGCCAGATGATGACACTCCTGCCGCGTTACACAGCGCATCCCGTTCCACCGGATTCTCACCGGGCGTTGTTCCTCGTTGCGCAATCCCTCGAAAGTGACTCTGACTGACCCGGTTTTGACACCGCTGTGGAGGAACCGGTTATAGCCGCCCAGTTGAGTCACTTTCGAGGACAGGCCCAGCGACGGCACGGTCAACAGCCCAGCGAAACCGCAGGTTCGAGTGGCGCCGGGCTCAGCCCGGTGAGGGCCCCTCAACGTTGTGGGTCGGCGGGCCGTCCCCGTGGCGGACGATGACGGCGGTGGCGACGACCTCACCGGGATTGGATTCGCGGTGTATGGCGTGCGGCGGGACGTGCAGGAAGTCGCCCGGTCCGGCCTCCACGATGTCGGCGCCTCCGGGTCCTGATTGCATCTGCATCTGGCCGCGCACGACATACAGCGTCGTGTCGTGGTCACCATGGTGGTGCCAGCCGGACACCGCCCCAGGCTCGGTATCCACGGTGCCCGTCCAGATCCGTTCAGTGGAAAATGCAACCCGACGGGTCATCCCGGGCGTTGGATCGGCTGGCGTAAGGTCGGCGGCGGGCACCACACGGGCTGGTGCGGCCGCCGGGTCGATTTCGCTCATCGTCGCATCATGCCATCTCGCTTGCCCCGCCTTCAGATCGGCCGGGCGACCACGCCACACGTAAGGTCGACGGTGCCGACACACCCGCCGCCCAGGAGTACCGCCATGAACGCATCCCATGTCCTGTCCGCTGCAGCCGGGGCGGGGGCCGCGCTGCTGGTGGACCGCGCGTTCCGATCAAACCCGGCCAAGCTGGTCATGCAGGGTGGGTCCACCCTGGCGGCGCCGACTGCCGCCGCATGGATAACCGACTTCCTGAACGCCTCCTACTACGCCAAGGATCCGGTGGACCGGGATCTTGACGACCTGCGCCTGGCATTCACCATCCTGACGACGTACTGGAATCAGCAAGGCACCCGGACACTTGGCGCCGTCGACGTTGTCCGTTTTCATTCCGCCTTCGGCACTGCACGATTCCGGGGCACGGGCGGGCGCACGGGCACGCTCAACACGGCCTCGTTGCTGGACGGCGCGGCGGTCCTGCTGGGGGACTATTTCCGTGATGCCGCCACCGATTGGGACCGACTGGGCTGGGGCATCGCGTTTCCCACGACACAAGCCAAGGCCGCCCACGATCCCGAAGTTCGACTGGCGAGGGCCAAACTAGGTCCGCTGACCCCGCCGGTCCGACGAGTGGACGAACAGGTGTGGCACACCTATCCCCCGGTGGAGGTGCCTGACGCCGCCGCCACGGCCCAGGCTGTCCTGGCTGTCGAGCACTGGCCGGACTACGCCAGCGAGCTTGGCCGGTTCACCCCCCTGCGTCGCACGGGACTTTCCGGGCAGACCTTTGAAATCGAGGTCGTCGGATTCCCCAGTCCTCGCACACCGGTATTCATCCGCGCCTACGTCACCATCACGACCCTGGTGACCACCGACGACCAGGCCGCGCTCGATGCCTGGGTCGCGGACGTCCGACAGGGATTTGCCGCTCGTCCCGCTGAGTCCTCGCCCATCCCCGATGGCGCACAGGTCCACGCCGGCTTCGACCTGACCTGCCACGAGGGCCACTTCATGGGCAACGCCAAGAACCGGCTGGTCCTGTACAGCCTGGACGGCAAGTCCTACCTGCGCGCCGCCGGAACTTGGGACCCGATGGAGTGGCATCTGGCGGAGTTGTACGACCGGATCGGCAGCTATTCCCAGCACGCCTTCTGGGGCATGGGCGGCCCGCATGAGTCTATGTTGCACCAGATCGCCGACCGGGTATCGCGTTTGACCCCGCAGACGAACGATCACTGATGGCTGGGGGGCCAGAAGCTGGCGACCGCGTCGACGCGGTGGTGATCGGCGCGGGCCCCAA
>JBBSNE010000348.1:0-3351 GCA_038232815.1 Euzebyales bacterium
AGCGCCTCGGTGCCGAGTTTGAACTGCCGACGGGACTTCCGGGTCTTCGGCTCAGAGAACCGAGGGTGCCCGGAGACCGTCACAAGCGTTTGTCTGACGCGCAGGTGCCCGTCCAGCTCTCCGTCGGTCATCACGTCGGGCCACCGCAACCCGAGGAGTTCACCGCGGCGTAGGCCTGTGGCGATGGCTAGCGCCACGACCGGTGTGACGGTGCTGAGGATCACGGGAATCTCCCCGGTCAGGATCACTGAAATTCCCCAGGTGTGAGGGGTCTGGTAGGGGCTGTTGTGGTTACCCCGCCCGGTGGTGGGTCCCCTTCGATGCTGGTGGTGTCCAAGCCGCCAGATCGAAGGGGACCTGTTGCCATGCTCACATGGAGAGATGACGTGGAGATTCAAGCATTACACGACCGGGGTTGGTCGATTTCGGCCATTGCCCGGCATATCGATTGTGACCGTAAGACCGTCCGTGCCTATTTGAACGGCGAACGCCAACCGGGCCGACGGGCTCGTAGTAGCCCTGATCCGTTGGCCCCGTTTGTTGACTACCTGTCCGCCCGGTTTGTCGATGACCCCCACATTTGGGCGTCGGCGCTGTTTGAGGAGGTCGTGCCGCTTGGCTATGACCGGTCCTACGTCTCGTTTGCCCGTCAGGTCCGCCTGGCCGGCCTGCGACCGCATTGTGAGGCCTGCGCCGGTGTGAAGGGCCGGGCCTACATCGAGATCGGCCATCCGCCGGGTGAGGAGGTCCAGTGGGATTGGTTCGAACGCCGTCGGGCCCCGTGGGGCGGCACCGCCTATGTGCTGTTGGGCACCCTGTCCTATTCCTCCCGGGTCCGCGGGGTGATCGCTGAATCGGCCGACCAGCCCCATCTGATCGAGGCGATGCATGGCGTGATGGGTCGCCTGGGCGGCACCCCCCGGGTGTGGCGCACCGACCGGCTGGCCACCGTGATTGTGCCCGGCAGCCGCCAGGTGCAGCCTTCCTTTGCGCCGGTGGCCAAACACTACGGCACCATCATCGAGCCGTGCCCGCCCCGACGGGGCAACCGCAAAGGCGCGGTGGAGTCCTCGGTGAAGTATGTCTGCGGCCGCTGGTGGCGGACTATGACCGACACCACCCCCGAGGCTGCCCAGCTGTCGCTGGACCGGTTCTGTGCCGGCCCCGCCGACCAACGGGCTCGCCATAGTACGACCGTGGCCGCGCTGGCCGATACCGAGCCGTTGTTGGTCTTGCCGACGGCGGCCTATCCGGCGATGATCAGCGTGGCCCGGACGGTGGCCGACAACGCCACCGTGGCATTTCGGGGCAACCGCTACTCGGTCGGTCCTGGCCTGATCGGCATCGACGTCGAAGTCAGGCATCGACTCGGGGCCGCCACGGTGGAGGTCGTCGCGGCCGGCGGGCAGACCCTGGCATCCCACCGTCTGGCCCCCGCTGGGGCCGGCCAGATCGTGCGCACCCCCGCCCACCACGCCGCCCTGGAACAGGTCGTGTTGTCGGCGTTTACCACCGATCGGCCGTGTGACCCAAAGGGCAACCATCCACCCGGCCCGACCGCCCTGGCCGCCGCCCAAGCCCTGCTCGGCGTCGCCGGCCGCGACGTCGTCGTTGACCTGGCCGTCTACGCCGATGCGACCGGCGGTGGCCGGTCGTGAGTCAGGCCTCGATCTATCAGCAGCTCCGCGGCCATCTGGCCTACCTCAAACTCGCCGCCGCAGCCGAGGCGCTGCCCGGCGAACTGGAACACGCCAACACCGCCGAGCTGTCCCACACCGCGTTCCTCGAACGGCTGTTGGCCATCGAGGTCGATGCCACCCACCAACGACGACAAACCTCCCTGGAACGGTTCGCCTCCCTTCCGGCACCCTGGCGACTGTCCGACTTCGACTTTGACGCCCAACCATCCGTTGATCCCAAACTCATTGACGATCTGGCCACTCTGCGGTTCCTCGACGATGCCACCAACGTGTTGTTCATCGGCCCACCCGGCGTCGGCAAAACGATGCTGGCCACCGGCCTTGCCCGTGCCGCCATCGACGCCGGACATCGCACCTACTACACCACCGCAGCCCAACTCGCCGCCCGTTGCCACAAAGCCGCCATCGAAGGACGCTGGACCACCACCATGCGGTTCTACGCCGGCCCCCGCCTCTTGGTCATCGACGAAGTTGGCTACCTGCCGTTGGCCGGCGAAGCCGGCGCCGCCCTGTTCCAAGTCATCACCCAACGCTACGGCAAAGGATCGGTGGTCCTGAACTGCCACAAGGGCTGCCACGTCGATCAGGTGCTGTCCGCGCTCGACATGGACGCCGCCGATCTGTTCGACGAACCGCTGAAGCGCCATGCCCCCTCGATCCCGTCGTGGAATCCCCCGAGGATCGTCGCCACCTACCCCTACACCGACGCTGAGGGAACGGTGTTGTACGAGGCGGTCCGCTATGAACCCAAGGACTTCCGACAGCGACTACCCGACAGAACCCAGAAGGGCCCACCGAGAGATCAGAAGGTGTTGTACCGGCTGCCCGCGGTGTTGGCCGGCGTCGCTGCTGGTAGGCATGTGATCGTCGTGGAGGGCGAAAAGGACGCCGACCGCCTCGCAGCGCAAGGACTTGTCGCCACGACATCGATCGCCGGTGCGGGAAAGTGGTTGGACCAGTACGCCGACACCCTGGCCGGCGCCAAGGTGGTGATCATCCCCGACAACGATCCGGCAGGCCGGGCACATGCTGCTGACATCATCCGTTCATTGTTGGATCGGACGGCGTGGCCGAGGTCAAGGCCGGTGTCACACCGCTGAACGTAGCGTGATGTGCGCTACGTGGGCAGTATTGCCCAGTGCAGACCTCCATGATGGGCGATGCCAAATCGCCGATCTGAGGGTCAAGTCCGGCCACGTATCGCACCGGCAAGGCACATCTGGCTCATGAGGCGTGCCATGGTGCAAGGAGCAATGAGGTTGTCCCCGTCAGACAGCGAAAAATGACCATCCACGTAGGTGTGCGGGCCGGGGTGATCGCCAAGCCCACGATCCGGCGGGACTACACGCCCAGCACGACCTTCGTATGCCAACGTCGGACCGCGGAAGGTGTGACCTTTCCGATCGCGACCTCACCGAGGGTCGGGGCGATGTGAAGGCGTAGCGGGGCCTCATACAAACCGCGGGTGCGGGGTGACCGGATTCGCTGGTTCGACTCGATCCACCCGGGCAGGTAGTTGCAACGGTCACCCTCGCCGCGGCCGGGGGACACCCATCCGCCGCGGTCCTTCGCGGCGCCGGCCTGTCGTAGTGCCACGTTGGCGTCCGCCTGGGTCGAAAAGGTCCCGACTGAGACGTGCTTGCCGGTCGTC
>JBBSNE010000349.1:0-3341 GCA_038232815.1 Euzebyales bacterium
CCGCGGGGGAACCCCGGTGCCGCGGCCGGTCCTGGTCGGCCCCTCCCAACCCCCGGCCGCTGCCCTGGCGGCCGCAGTCCAGGCGGTTCGTCGCGGCGCGTCGTTGCTGTTGACCGATGGCGACACGGTCGGTACGGCAACGGCCGCCGTCATCGCCGACCGCCCCACGGTGTGGGCGGCGGACTCGTTGTCGCCAACCGCGGCGGCGGCCGTGCAGAGAGCGACGCCCCAGCCTGTCGTTCCTCCCCCACCGTTGGTCCAACGTGACACCGCCATCTGGATTGCCGACGCCCAAGCCGACCCTGCGTTGGCTCTACTGGCGGCTCGCGCAGCAGGCCAGGGCACTGACGTGATCCTGAACCCGGCAACAGCCCGGGATCAGGTGATCGCCCACACCGTGGCCGACATCACCACCGTCGGACAGGCCGCGGACCCACTGGACGTGGCGACGTGGTGGCTGGACGGGCCGGCCGCGCCGATGGTCGAGGTGACGGTCAGCCAGGACTTGTCTGACGACGCAAGCGGCAACGAAGGGCTACAGGTCGCGCTGGACGCCGATCGAGGGGTGGACGAGGCGTTCGTCTACGTGGCCGTGGCGGGCGTCGAATGGGCTGGCGAGGTGGCGGTCGAGGGCAACAGGGTGGTGTGGACCGCAGGTCCCCGACCAAACCTCGCACCCGGTGACGAACCCGCTGCGATCGTCGCCGCACCACTGGTCATCCGGGCCGTCGTGAACGCAGACGCAGCACTACGCCATGTGCAGTCCGATGCCGAGGTACAGATCACCCCTCACGTGACCGATTCGCCCGATGGGTTCGTCGTGGCCGCTGGCACAGGCCCAATGGTGGGAAATGGCACCGTACAGACCTACACCGTCGAGGTGGAGTCGGCCACCGGACTTGACCTGGCCACCGTCGCCGCAGAGGCTGAATCAATCCTGTCTGACCTGACACGCGGGTGGACCGCTCGGGGCCAATGGGCTTTGCAACGCGTTGCCACATCATCCGCAGCTGACATCCGGGTTGTGGTGGCCACCCCTGGAACCGTCGACGCCTACTGTTCACGTGCGGGGCTTGCCACGGGTGGCCGTCTGTCCTGTTGGGACGGACGTCGGGCGATGCTGAACGTCGACCGCTGGAATTCCGGCGTTGCCCCGTTTCACACCGACGTCAGCGTCTATCGCCAATATCTGGTCAACCATGAGGTTGGTCATGGTCTGGGTCACAGCCATGTCGGGTGCCCCACACCAGGCGCCCTTGCCCCGGTGATGATGCAGCAGTCCAAAGGGCTGAACGGGTGTATGACCAACGGGTGGCCCTACCCCAACGGCTGACATCTGGATGACCGGTGTCACAAATGCCAGGTGCGAATCTCTCAGATGTAGTACACCCTGGTGTGGTGGGTCAGCCGCAACGCGTGCGCATCCGGCCTCGGCTTCGGTCGAGGCTGACGCTCGTCTGCGCACTCTTGGTCGCCCTCGTGACGCTACCGGCAACCGCGTCGCAGGGCAGCCAGCCCTCGATGCCGCAGGTCCGTGATCCCTTCCCGGCCCCGGGGTCGGTGATCGACGCGGGACCAGTCGTGGCCGCCGCCCGGATTGTCGGGGCCGATTCTGCGGACGTGCAGCTGTTGCTCGATGGGATACCGGTCGACGGACCCCGCGTGGATCCTGATGGCGATCTGACCGAGCTGGACGGCTGGGAAGTGACGTTGACCCCCGGCGTTCACCAACTGGCCATCGCTGTCGACGGGCACGGTATCGTTCGCGAGTGGGAGGTCGTGGCTGCGGGGGTGCGGATCTTTGTCACCGACCAGGATGCGCAGGGACTGGCGTCGCGGTTCGAGCGGACGGACACCGGCCCGCCGCCCAGCCGGGCGATCGTGGTCAACGTCGATCAACCGGAGCTGGCCGTCGCCGCCGGTCCACTGGCGGCAGCCCTTGACGCGGTGGTCGTCCCCCTGGCAGACGACACGATCTCTCCCGAGGGATGGGTGACCCTCGACACGGTCACCGGCGATGTCATCCTGCTGGGCGACCAGACGGTGATCAGCGAACACATCAATGGGCAACTGACCGATGTGGGCAAGGTCGCCGTGAGGGTCCCGGGCACAAATGCCCAGGAAGTCGCTGCGAACGCCGCTGAACTGACCCGTCAGTCCCAACCGCAACCGAACCTGGCCCGGGCCCTGATCATCGCCCCGGCGTCACCGTTCGCTGCTGCCCTGCAGGCTGCCATCGCCGCGGTGAATCTGGATACGGCATTCGTCCTTGTGGGCGATGACGAGATCGATGAGACGACGCGCCAGATCATCGCCGATCATCAGATTGTCCTGTTGTCCACGGCGTTGTCACCAGGGGCCCGTCAAGCAGCGGTGCAGGCGTTGGAGCCGTCTGCGGTTGCAAGTGATGACGATCTGCAACCCGCGGCCGCCCAGGAAGCGGTGCTGGTCGCCGACACCACCAACCGGGGACAAGCCGCGATCGTCGCCACCACGAGCCACCCGGATCGTCCGGTGCTGCTGGGCTCTACGGCCGGGGCGGACTGGATGGCACGCGCCAGACCGGGACGTATGACGATCGTCGTTCCACAACAACCCGCCACCGCCCTGGCCGACGTCGCCGACGCGTCATTGCCTGCGATTGCGACGGCGGCTGCCATCGATGCGGATGCCGAAGCACTGGTCTTGCCGACCCCGGTGATCACGCCGGACGAGGGACCGCGGATTCAGGATCCAGAGGAACTGTTCACGCAGCTGCGCCAGGCCTGGGTGGACGGCCGCGACCGGTTGCGGGTGGAGGCCCTGCTGAACCCTGCTGACCCGGTCACCATCACGCTGTCGCTGCCAGCGCCGATCACAGACGCCGCCGTGCACGTGTCGGCGCTGGGCTATGAGTGGCCCGGCACCGTGGCTGTGCAGGACGGTCAAGCCACCTGGACGTCGGCGGGCGATCCAGAGCTTCCCTTGCCGTTGCAATCCGGCGGCCTGGACGCACCCACGCCGATCGAGATCACGACAACCGTGACCGCCGCCACCTCGGTCATGCATCAGCGTTTCGACACTGTCGTGGGCCTTGACCCCGGTGACACCGTGTCCGCCGAAGGCTGGATCGTGGCCGGCGGATCAGACCCTCAGATCGGGACGGGCGCGTTGAACACCTACAGCGTCGAGATCGAACCCCAGACCGGACTGGACATCGTCGAGGTCCAGGACGAGGTCACCGCGATCTTGTCGGACCAACGCAGTTGGATCGGGGATGGCTCGGTGTCCTTCCGACGGGTGGGCCTGTCCCAGTCAGCCCAGGTGCGTGTGGTGGTCGCCCGCCCGGAAACAGTCGATGC
>JBBSNE010000350.1:0-3336 GCA_038232815.1 Euzebyales bacterium
AACAGGATCCGGCGTTTCCATGCCGTCCCGGATGACCCGTTCTACCCCCAACAGTGGGCTCACAGGCTGACGTTCATGGAGTCAGCCTGGGATGTGACCACCGGGGACACCGACGTCGTCGTCGCGATCGTGGACTCGGGCATCGTGTCAAGCCACCCGGATCTGGCCAACATCACCCAACAGGTGCAATCGAGTACCGGTGTGATTCGTCCCGGCGCAACAGACAACGACACCTGCAAACTGGGACACGGCACCCGGGTCGCCGGTGTGCTCGCCGGCGTCGGCAACAACGCCAATGGGGTGACTGGCGTCAACTGGAACGTCTCGATCCTGGACATCAACGCAGCCGACCCAGCGGTGACCTGCGCGGGCCCCACGGATGCCGGGTTGATCGCCGCGATCAACCATGCCAGCACCCAGGGTGCGGATGTGATCAACCTCAGCCTGGGCGGTGCGGCCGCACGCTGTCCGACGTCGATGCAGACCACCATCGACAACGCCATCAGCGCCGGTGCGATCGTGGTTGCCTCTGCCGGAAACGGCGGCAGCGGCGGTCCACAGGTGCCCGGCAGTTGCAACGGTGTCATCTCCGTCGGTGCGGTCACCTCCAGCGGCACTGTCGCCAACTACTCGGCCACAAACCCGTATGTCGACGTGGTCGCGCCGGGTGGTGGGGGGGGCTCCGACGGTGCGCAGAACGACGTGCTGACCACCAGTTACTACTCCGCCGGGGAACGTTCCGCAGAGTATGTGACCAGCGGCGGCACGTCGTATGCGGCGCCCTACGTCTCAGGACTGGCCGCGCTGATTCTGGCCGTCCGACCTGAATTGAACCCGTCGCAGGTGGAATCACTGCTGGAATCCACCGCGACGGATCTGGGACCGGCGGGCCGGGACGACGCATCCGGTTGGGGGCTGGTTCAAGGGGCCTCGGTGACTTTGGCTGGGGTCGGGGAGGATGTCGTTGCAGCCCAAACCGATCCGGTGTTTCCCGTCGGCGGTACCAATCGAACTCGACCGGGCGGAGAAGTCAGTACCTTCCGGCTGGCGGCAGGTACCAGGACGACCGAACCGATCAGTCAGGCGGTGGCCGCCAGTCGGGCGGTCTTCGCCGACAACGGTCTGACAACCCAGACGCGTCCCACCAACGCGAAGTGGGCTGTCATCGCCCGAGACGACGACTATGCCGACGGTCTGACTGGATCCAGCCTGACTCTGGGTGTGGCACCGTTGTTGTTCACAAAGAAGACCGGGGCATTGGCGTCCGCGACTGCCGGGGAGTTGACCCGGGTACTTGCTGCCGGTTCCACGGTCTATCTACTGGGTGGGTCTGCCGCCCTCCCCGGGACCTTGGATGCCGAGGTCAAGGCGCTCGGCTTCAAACCCGTCCGCCTGGCAGGCCCGGTCCGTGAAGCGACCGCCGTCAAGGTCGCTGACGAGGTCGACCGGTTGTTGGTGCAGACGCTGAAGCTTGCACCCAGCCCCGTCGTGATCTTGGTGAACCGCGGTGACTGGCCGGACGCCGTGGCCGCAGGTGCGCTGGGTGCACGGTTTGGTTATCCGATCTTGTTGACCCCACCGAACACACTGGCGAAGGAAACGGCGGCAGCCCTGTCCAAGCGGAATGTCGAGGACCTGGTCATCGTGGGAGGCACCGTCAAGGTGTCCGACGCGACCGCATTTCGTGCCCTGACCCTGGCGCGGGTCGACTCCACAACCCGTCTTGCCGGGACCGAACGCAACGGCACAGTTGTTGCGGTCTCCGCCGCGGTCGAAGACATCTTGGCCAGCACACCCAGCGTCCGTCCAGCTTGGGCCGTGGCCGTCAACGTCAGCCGTGACGACGCCTACGCCCACATGGTCTCCTCGACGGTACCGCTCGCGGTCATGAACGGTGTGTTCGTCCCCGTGGGCGACGGCAACACCCCGATTGCCCCGGTCGCGCAGACCTACGCCACCGGCTTGGGCGTGCCCCCGTTGCTGGTCGGCAAGGAAGATGTCATCACCGCCGAGACGGGTGCGTTGTTGGAACGCATCGTTGAGACCGCCCCCTAACTTGTCGGGTCCAGGCGACTGGCCATGACCTCAAGGGCCTTCAGTCGCCGATGAACAGTGGCCTTTCCGATTGGCGGATCGAGCAGTTCCCCAAGTTCGGTGAGCGACGACTCGGGGTTGACCAACCGTGCCAGCGCGACGTCTCGCAAGTTGTGCGGCAACCCGTCCCAGCCGACGGTGTCCACCACGGCTTGAATCCCCGCGATTTGAGCTGACGCCGCGTCAGCGGTTCGTCGCAGGTTGGCACGGTCGGCGTTCACGGTGCGGTTCACGTGACGGCGCAGGTCGCGGCGCATGCGGCCCTCATCAAAGGCCAAGAAGGTCGAGTGTGCGCGCACTGCTGCCAATAGATCGGCCACGGCAGCCCCACCCTTCATGACCACGCGGGTGCCTGACACCGTTGCCCCCAACAACTCGCCCAGATCGGCGGCGGTCCGTTCCCCCGGAGCGCGTACCTCCAGATGCACGGGTTGTCCAGGCCCCGACAACCTCCCGGCGACCATCAACACCCCGGCCGTGTAGGCGAACCGGTGCCGCCGGTACGCCTGGCTGATGCCCTCAAGAGGGCGTCCGTCACCATCCAGCACCCCCAAGGGAAACAACGACGTCGTGGCGATCTCCACCAGGTAGCCGGCCGACCCCGACAGGTTGCCACCCCTGATCTGGGCCAGCCCAGGTTTGACATCCAAGGCCTCGATCAGCGTCTGACGCAACCGTCGGGCCACCGCGCCCTGGGCGCACTGCACCACAACTGACACCAGCGGCTGTCTGGCACCCCCACGCAGTCTGAGTGTCCCTCCGAAACGGACCATGGCTGAGGCTTCCGCCAGTCGTGATGGCCCCGTTCGGACCTCGGCGTGGGCCAGCTCCTCACGTAGTTGACGGGTCAGGCTCACGAGGTTCCTACCCCAGCACGGCGTCCAGCAGGCCGGCCAGACGCTTGGGATCATGAGCGGCCACGGCGGTGCCATCAGGCCGGCGGGCCGCCAGGTCGCTGCGATGCACCGCAGACACCCGGGGTAGGTCCACAACCGGATCCAGTGACCGACCGGAGCCCGACACCGCGGGACCGTCGTGGGCGATCACCTCGATGTGCCGCCCGGCCGTCAGGTAGGTCAGCAGGGCGTGCACGTGATCCTGCAGGCTCATGCCGCCGGTTTCACCCGGCTGCCCCGTCAGGTTTGCCACGTACACCAACGGCGCATCACTGTCACCGATGGCGGCAGCAATCCCGGGCACCAACAAATTGGGGATGATCGACGTGTACAGGCTCCCGGGGCC
>JBBSNE010000351.1:0-3329 GCA_038232815.1 Euzebyales bacterium
GTAGGCAAATGCCTTGCCCTGTTCCCCCAACACGTTGTCGGCCGGCACGCGACAGTCCTCGAAGAACAATTCGGAGGTGTCTTGGGCCTTCATCCCCATTTTGTCCAGATTGCGGCCCCGGGTGAAGCCGGGGGTGTCACCATCGATCAACACCAGCGACAGTCCCTTGTGGGGATCCTCACCGGTTCGGACCACGGTGATGACCACATCGGCCATCTGCCCATTTGAGATGAACGTCTTGGATCCGTTGACCACGAACTCGTCGCCGTCGCGTACTGCCTTGGTCTGGATGTTGGACAGGTCCGAGCCGGCCTGGGGTTCAGACATCGCGATCGCGGTGATGCACTCTCCCGAGACCATGCCCGGCAGATAGGTCTTCTTCTGCACGTCGTCGGCGTAGCGCAAGATGTAGGGCAGGTTGATGTCGGTATGGACGCTGAACCCCGGCCCGCTCGCGCCTACCCGGGTCTGCTCCTCGGTGACGATCGCGTTGTAACGGAAATCATCCACACCGACCCCGCCGTACTCCTCAGGCACCGCCATGCCCAACAATCCCGTTTGGCCAGCTTTGAGCCAGACGTCGCGGGTGACCTGCCCCCGATCCGCCCACTCCTGGTGATGGGGCGCCACCTCGGTTTCGAAGAAGCGGCGGACGGTCTGGCGAAACATCGCATGTTCCTGGCCGAAGCCGCTGCGTGGCAGCCAGTTGATGGTCAATTCACATCCTGGGTTCGGGTCCGCAGCCTGCCGCCGCGTCCATCTATTGTGGGGGGGTTATGGGGATCGATGCCATGGTTCAGGATATCGCCGAGCTGCGCGATGCGTTGCTCGCGGCTGAGCTGCCGTTGCCCCTGCCGCTGTCGGGTGAGGCCGCCGCCACTCGTGACGAAGCGGTCGCCCAGATAGAAGACTAC
Organism: Euzebyales bacterium; assembly: GCA_038232815.1. GTDB lineage: Bacteria > Actinomycetota > Nitriliruptoria > Euzebyales > Euzebyaceae > Euzebya. Next base: position 915 of record JBBSNE010000351.1, read on the forward strand.
CTGCTGCCGCGCCTGGCACAGGTCGATGCGCCGTTGCTGGCGGTTCTGGGCGGTTCCACAGGATCCGGGAAGTCGACCCTGACCAACTCCCTGGTGGGTCAGGAGGTCTCACCCTCCGGTGTGCTTCGCCCCACGACCCGGCAGCCGGTGCTGATCCACCATCCATCCGATGTCGCTTGGTTCGCCGGTGATGGTGTCCTACCGGATGTGCCGCGCAGCACCGGGGAGCGAGGCACCGGGTACGGACTCCACCTTGTCAGCTCGTCGTCGTTGACACCAGGGCTTGGGTTGTTGGACTCCCCCGACATCGATTCGGTGGAGGTGGCCAACCATGAACTGGCGACCCAACTGTTGGGTGCCGCCGACCTGTGGCTGTTCGTCACCACGGCGGCACGGTATGCCGATGCGGTTCCCTGGCAGTACCTCGCCCGGGCCAGCGAACGCGCAGCGGCCATGGCGCTGATCATCAACCGTATTCCCCCCACCCCCGACGGCTCAGCTCGTCAGGACATCACCGCCGATGTCAGACGGATGCTGGACGAGAACGGACTGCAGCACGCAGAACTGTTCGCGATAGAAGAGACCCCGTTGACCGAAGGTCGTCTGGGCGCCGCAGTCGATCCGGTGCGGGATTGGATCCTTCGGCTGGTGGCCGACGCCGAGGCCCGTGCCGATGTGATCCGCCGCACTGTGGATGGTGCAGTTGCCTCTTTGCGGCCCCGTACCGAGCGGGTGCTGGTCGCCATGGACGAACAACGCCTGGCGGCCGCATCGCTTGAGGAGACGAGCTGGGTCCACTCCCGGGCAGCCACCCGCCAGGTGGCAACCCAGTTGGGTTCGGGCGTACTGCTTCGTGGCGAGGTGCTGGACCGCTTCCGCGAGCAGGTCGGGACGGCCGAATGGATGGATCGGCTGCAACGAGGAGTGGGGCAATTGCGCGACCGCCTCGCGTCGTGGATCACTGGCGAACAACCTGAGGTGGAGGCAGCAAAGGGCAAACTGCGTGACAACCTCGTTGGCTTGATCGATGACGCGATCGCCACCAGCATCGAACAGACGATGCAGGACTGGACCATGATGCCGGGCGGCAGGACGCTGCTGGACGTTGGGACCCAGGATCTGATGGGAGCGGCACAGGTTGACCGCATTGAGGAGTCCGTGGCCCAGTGGCAGGACGAGGTCGTCGCAATGGTCCGTGAACGGGCCGGGTCCAAGCTTGCGATGGCGCGCGGGCTGTCCCTCGGCGTCAACGGTGTCGGCGTGACGCTGATGATGGCACTGTTCGCCTCGACCGGGGGGTTGACCGGCGGGGAGGTCGCGATCGCCGGTGGATCTGCCGCGGTCAGTCAGGCGTTGCTGAGCGCGGTGTTGGGCGAACAGGCTGTCCGTGACCTTGCCGCATCCGCGCGCCACGCGTTGCTGGATCGTGTCGAAACCTTGACGGGACAACAGCACGCGCTGCTGCTTGATCGGTTGGACCAGTTACCCGGTGATGCGCAGATCGAGACGTTGCAGGATGCGATCGACAAGGTCACGACGTGAACCAAGCCCCTGACGCGGAACGAACCGAGGTCCGATTGAACGCCTTGGCTGATGCCGCCACGGTTTTGCGGCGACACGGCTTCGACCTCGGCGACACCGACATCGACGCCTTCCTCGACCATGCCAGCGCCAGACTGCGAAACGGCAGTGACCACACCGTTGTGGCGCTGACGGGATCCACGGGCTCGGGCAAGTCGTCGCTCCTCAACGCGATCACCGGTGCCCAGATCGCCCGGACCGGTGTCACCCGTCCCACGACCTCGGTCACGCAGGCAGTCACGTTCGGACCGACTGCCGAGGCGTTGTTGGACCTGATCGGGGTCAGTCGACGCCACAATGTTAAAGCGGCAGAGGAAGCCCTGGAGGGCTTGGTGCTGTTGGACCTCCCCGACTTTGATTCGGTGACCCAGTCCCACCGGATGGAGGTCGATCGATTGGTGCAGCTGGTCGACTTGATGGTCTGGGTCACCGATCCGCAGAAGTACGCCGATGAGTCACTGCACACCGGTTATCTGCAACCGCTGTCCACACACGCCGACGTCATGCGTGTGGTGCTGAACAAGATCGACACGTTGGAGGGTTCGCAACTGCAGGCATGTATGACCGATTTGTCCCGTTTGCTGGCCGACGATGGACTGTCCACGCTGGAACCGATCCCGGTGTCAACCGCCACTGGGCACGGGATTGCCGAGCTTCGGGCGGTGTTGGCAGATTTGGTACAGGCGAAGCAGTCAGCAGTCGAGCGGATCAACGCCGACATCCACAGCCATGTGAAATCACTGTCGGACACCTACGGATCGATCAGCCCCGTCGATGTCGAGTCGGTGCGAGGACAATTGGTCGACGGGTTGATGCAGGCCGCGGGGTCTGACA
>JBBSNE010000352.1:0-3323 GCA_038232815.1 Euzebyales bacterium
GCAGCAATTGCAAGCACTGGGCATCACGGTCGACCGCGTCGCGGGTGAGGATCGGGAGCAGACCGCGTTGGCGTTGGGGTCCGGTCAGGCGGTGATCGAGGGAGTTTTGCTGGCTGCAGGCGATGATCCCGCCGATGCGGTAGGTGCCAGCGCGCTGGCCAGCCTGACCGATCTGATTGTCTTGCCGCCCGGCCTGACCACCCGGGCATGGTTGTCCGATCACTGTGGCCAGGCGCCACCCATCACCGTCGCAGGTGGCGCCGCATCGATCAGCACTGAGGTTGAGAATCGACATCGGGCCGCCGCCAGGCGCTGTGATGGGCCAGATCAGGTGATGACGGTCCGCGTGGTTGTGGCGACACCGGGGGCGCCTACCGCCCCTGGGGAGGTGGTTGGGCTGGCTACGGACGACAATGGGTGGGGTTCCCGACGCGTCCGGCTGATCGGGGTCGGCGAAGATCCTCACGTCGGGCTGATCATCACCGATCCTGGCGGCTGCGGAGATGCGCTGGTCTGTAGACGCGGACCGAACTTCCTCATCGATGGTGACGCCTGGCTGTCCGCAGGCCCGGATGGGCGCCGCCGACTGATAAACCATGCCCTGGGCACCTGGCTGGGCCAGCCGGTCGAAAAGGACTGCAGGGGCGGGGTCATGGACCCGCTGGGCTGCCCCGGTAGCCCGACCGGTCCAACTGAAAGCGAACGACAGGAGGTCGCTGATCGTTTCGTGCCCGCCGCGACACTGGCGTTCGCCGGTGACGTCCACGGTGAGGGCAAGATCGCGGAAGCGGTAGCCGCCGGACGCAATCCGCTAAGCCCGGTCCAAGACATCTTGTCCGCCGCCGACATGGCCGTGGTGAACCTTGAGACGCCGCTGTCGACCAGGGGGTCACCCGCGAACAAGACCTACGTGTTCCGAGGGCCGCCGGAGATGGCCACCGACATCGCCGAGGCAGGCGTCGATGTGGTGACACTGGCCAACAACCACGCCTTGGACTATGGGGTCGGTGCCATGCTGGACACGTTGGACCATGCCAGCGCAGCCGGACTGGCGACGGTGGGTGCAGGCGTGGACGCTACGGCTGCCTACGCGCCCCAGGTGGTGGACACGCCCGCCGGACGGGTGGCCGTCATCGGCCTGACGCGGGTGTTGCACACGCTGGGATGGGCGCAAGGGGAACGGCCGCCGGTGGAGGCTGGGCAGTGGCAGGCCACCGCCACGCGCCCGGGACTGGCATCGGCCTACGACGAGACTGCCGCCGTTGCGGCCGTGGGGGCGGCTGCGCAGGTCGCAGATCATGTCGTGGTGGCAATCCATTGGGGGACAGAACGGGCGGACTGTCCAGACGCTGATCAACGGCGCCTTGCCCGTCTGTTGACCGACGCCGGGGCCGATGTGATCGTCGGCCACCATCCCCATGTGCTGCAGGGGGTACAAACCATTGACGGGGCGCTGGTGGCTTATTCCATGGGCAACTTCGTGTGGTATCACAATCAGGCACCGTCGCGGTACACCGGTGTCCTGCAGGTCGAGTTGCCCGTGCTCGATGACCCGGCCTGGTCGTTCGTTCCGGCCGAGATCGCCGCTGACGGCTCGCCCTATCCCGCGTCGGGGACCCAGGGTGACGCGATCGGCGATCGTATCGTTGATAGATCACCGGGTGGATCGGTGGGATGCGCCTTTCCGTAGCCGGCGTCAGGAACCGCTGTCATCTTGGATCGGCCTGGACTGCTTCAGGGGGTCGGTGTCGCCGAAGGTCTCGCGGTAGGCCTGGTCCAGCGCGTCGGGATCGATGGGGTGTCCGAAGACAGGGTCGTTGGTCTCCGCCTTCTGGAAACTGTCGAGGTCCCACGGCGAGGGGGCCAGCGGCCCTGTCGGCCCCACGCGCTGGGGTCGGGGGGCCCCGCGGGCCGCCAAGCGCTGTGCTGCACGCTTGTGAACGTCGCCGAACACCAGCGAGCCGATGACGCCGATGCCGGCGGCAAGGCCCAGCAGGCCGATCAGCAGGCCGATGTGCAACCACGCCTGAATGCCGGTCATGAACAGGATTCCGACGACGGTGAACAGCACACCAAAGGCAAGGCTCACACTGTCAGGTCGGTGTAGATACATCAGATGCTCCTTAGCGGCGTTCGACACGTTGGACGTCGACCTGGCCGGCGAGTCCGTTGATGGTCAGGTTCAACTGCCCGGCGCCCTTGGCGCCGTCAGCGTCGACGTCGATGGTCAGATCGGTACCCTCGCTGGTGGTCCCCAGCACGTCGTAGTCGCCAGCGCGAAGCGACCCGTCCACTGAGACGCCGACGTCGGCCGGGACGACGATGATGATCTCTCCCGCCAATACACCTGCAGACACTGAGGCCGTTGTCCCTTCAAGGTCCAAGTCACTGAAGTCGAGGGTCTGTTGGCCGGCCAACATGTTGTATTCCGTTTGTAGATCATCGATGTCGGTGACGGTGATATCGCTTTGACCCAAACGGCCCCCGATGGGGATATCAGAGCCGGTGAGGGACCCCATCCCAACCAAAAGCAAGGTTCCAACGATCCCCACGGGGATCAACCAACGTGCTCGACCGGCCACCGTCCCGATCTGCAACCCGACCCCGATGGTGGCCACCGTCAGGGCCAGGTAGTGCGCAATCGTCAGGTCGAACCCGCTCAGGCGGGTGATCAAGGTTGCGGCGCCCAGGACCAGCAACCACAGACAGACGGTCAGTCGGCCAAGAATCGACTTTGGCCGGTCAGGCACGTGGCGTGCAGGTGGTGGGGGCGTGTTCCAGGCGCCCGCGTAGGGCTCGTATGCCGATTGGGGGGTCTGGAATGAGTTCTGCGGCTCGAGGTCAACGGCAGCAGGGGGTGGCAGGGGCGCCGCCCCGGGGGACCGGTAGGGCCCGGAACTGACAACGGAACGGTTGACCCCCTTGTCGGTGAACAACAGCACACCAAGGCCGATGAAGATGGCGGCCATCAGCGCGTGGCCGCTGAAGATCCTGATCTGTCCCAGCAGCATGGTGGCGCCGATGATCGACAGCGCGACGATGAGCAACGACCGACTATCGCGCTGCTGTGGCGGGGCTGACATCGCCACCTCCTTCGAGGTCGCCTCCGGCAACAGGACCCACGCAACGATGTAGGCGGGGATGCCGATGCCGGTCGCAAGCGTCGCCACGACCCAGCCGATGCGAACCAACGTGGGATCGATGCCGAAGTACCAACCCAATCCGGCCGCGACGCCACCGACCCGGGATTGATCGGTCAACCGGACCAGTCTGCGGGACGGCGGGGGCGGTGGCGGACCGGGTGGGGGCGGTACGGGGACACC
>JBBSNE010000353.1:0-3316 GCA_038232815.1 Euzebyales bacterium
CTGTTGCGGAACCTTGTCGCCAAAGAGCTCAAGGTCCGGTACAAGGGTTCTGCCCTGGGTTTTTTGTGGTCCCTGATCACCCCGTTGCTCATGGCTGCCATCTTCACGGTGGTGTTCTTCACCTTTCTGCGCATTCCCTTCGGCGGCGGCAATTTCACGACCTTCTTCCTGGCCGGTTATCTGGTGTGGCAGTTCTTCAACAACTCGGTGTCGGCCTCGGCCGGATCGATCATCGCCAACGGCTCGTTGATCAAGAAGGTGTACTTCCCCCGTGAACTGATTCCCTTCTCATTGGTCATCAGCCAGGGGGTCCACCTGCTGCTGGCATTGCTGGCCACCTCGCCGCTGTTCATCTACTACCGGGGGTTTGATCCCCTGTTGTTGCCCCTGGTCGCCGTGGCCTTGGTGCTGGTGGCGCTGTTCACCGCCGGAGTGTCGATGCTGTTGGGGGCGCTGACGGTGAAGTTCCGTGACCTCCAAGAATTCCTGCAGGTCCTGATGACCGCCTGGTTCTACCTGACGCCGGTCATCTACTCCCTGGAAAACATTCGGGTGGTCGACAACGGGGATGCCTACGTCACACTCATCCGCCTGAACCCGATGACCTGGTTCACCGAACTGTTCCACACGTTGTTGTACGGCGTGCCCCTTTCGCCGTTGGACGAGACGACCCCCCACGCGCTGCCGCAATCCCCCGACTTACGCACCTGGTGGTTCTGCGTCGGCTGGGCGGCCATCACCTTCGTGGGCGGCTATGTGGTGTTCCGGCGGCAGGCCGGCACCTTCGCCAAGGAGGTGTAGGTGACTGTTCCCGCCATACGGATTCAGGGCCTGCACGAAATCTTTCGTCTCTACGACGAGGTCCCCCCCGGCATCAGAGAACGTCTGACCAGTTTCAAACGGGCCCACTACAAAGAATTCCATGCCCTGGACGGCCTCACCTTGGACATCATGCCGGGGGAACGGGTCGGGCTGATCGGCCACAACGGATCCGGCAAGTCGACTCTGCTCAAGTGCATGGCGAAGATCCTTCCGGCCGACCGGGGCAGCGTGGAGGTCAACGGTCGCATCGCCACCCTTCTTGAGTTGGGCGCGGGCTTCAGCCCCGAACTGACCGGACGTGAGAACATGTACCTGAACGGGTCGATCCTGGGTCTGTCCCGGGCAGAGATCGACGCCAGTTTTGATCGCATCGTCGACTTTGCCGGGGTCCGGGACTTCATCGACACGCCCGTGAAGAACTATTCATCCGGAATGTATGTGCGGTTGGGCTTTGCCATCGCGGTGCATGTCGACCCCGACATCTTGCTGGTCGACGAGGTGCTGGCCGTCGGGGACCAGACCTTCCAGGAACGCTCGCTGGCGCGCATGACCGCATTCGCAGAGGCGGGCAAGACCGTGGTGTTGGTCAGCCACGACCTGGTGTCGATCGAAAGCCTTTGTGACCGGGTGCTGTTGCTCGAGGCCGGTCGCATCGTGTTCGACGGCCCGGCCCCCCAGGCACTGGAGGAATATCAACGGCGTCTGGCTACCGGACATGGCACGGATCTGGAGGTTCCGGACCTGCCCGCCCTGTCACAGGCCGCAGCCACCGACGACCAGACCACGGATCAGCGTCGGATAACCCAGGCCGTCACCATCGACGACGTCGTGCTGGAGGTACCCGACACGCCTGACGGATATCCGAGCGAGGCAGCCGGAGCGGACCCGCACGTTGCGGCGGGCACCCCAGCCACGCTGCGGATCACCGCCACACCAGATGAGGAATTGATCGGTCAGGGCGGCCTGTATGTCCGGGTGGCTGTTCGCAGACCCGATCTGGAGTTGCCGCTGTATGACTCGCGAACCTCCTATCGCGTGCAATATCTGGCCCCCCCACCTGCCGGTGAATCGTTTGTCTGTGTCGTCGATCTACGTCTGAACGTGTTGAGTGGGACCTATCTGTTCGACGTCGAGATCGGCAATGCCGAAACCGATGTGGTCCATCAGCATATCGACGCTGCCGCTCGGGTGGTGGTCCGGGGGCAGCCATGGGATGTCGGCGTGGTACCCATGGACATGCGCTTCCGGTTGGACAACCCCAAGGGGGTGTGGCCACCGGAATCCCAACCCCCCGAGGTCGGACAGGGTGGCCCTGCGAACCACCCCGACCCGTTGTGGCCCGCGGGCTCGCCCCCTCCGTCACGGTTGTGACGGTCGGCCCGTGAACGTGACTGCCTGCATGGTGTCGTACAACACCGCCGCGCACCTGCCGGAAGCAATCGACAGCCTGTTGGGACAGAGCCATCCTGATCTGCACATCGTCGTGGTCGACAACAACTCCCACGACGGTTCGGCGGCCGTGGCTGGGCGCTATCGCGACATCGAGGTCATCAGCAACCAGCGAAATCTGGGATATTCGGGCGCGGCCAACCAGGCGTTGACCCGGGCCCAGGACGGCGGATTGTTCTTGGTCACCCCCGACGTCCGGCTGGACGTCGACCACATCGCCCGGGCTGTCGCCATGATGGAGTCACGGCCGCGGGCAGCAAGTGTCCAAGGCCGCCTGCACCGCATGGACGGCAGCGGGCAGGTCATGTGCGTGGAGGGGATGCCGATGATCGATTCGGCCGGTCACACCGCCCATACAAACCGGGTGTTCCGCAATCGCGGGGATGGGCTTGCCGATGATGGGTCCTTTGACACGCCGACTGAACTGTTTGGTGTCACAGGTGCCGCCGCACTCCATCGCGTCGAGGCTCTGCACGACGTCGCCATCGACGGTGAGGTGTTCGACAACGACCTGTTCGCCTTCTTCGAAGATGTCGACTTGGACTGGCGGCTGAAGGCCCGGGGATGGCAGGCCTGGTATGCCCCGGATGCCATTGGTCGCCATGAGCGGGGTGGCGAAGGCCCCAGACGCAGTCGGCTGGTGGAGCGCCTGAGCTACCGGAATTGGTTTCTGACCGTGGCGAAGAACGACGACTTGGCGGCGTTGCGGCCAAACCTGCACCTGTTCGCTGCGACCACGGTCCTACGAACGGTGGATCTGGCGATCACTGTTCCCGCAGCGTTTGCGGGTGCGCTGGCAGACGCGGGACTGTTGCGTTCTGCGTTGGCAAAGCGACGTCAGATCGACGCCCGGCGCCGCGTTCCCAACGCCGAGATCGTCGCCGACTGGTTCGAGCCGTTTGACTACGCCACCTGGGTCCGCAAGCGGATCAGACGAGGCTGGTGACACATCGGTCGCCCGCTGCGAGGCTGGCAGGCATGAGCGACATCCAATCCCGGGTCGACGTGGCCTTTTCCGACGCGGTCGAACAACAGTTGCAGGAAC
>JBBSNE010000354.1:0-3288 GCA_038232815.1 Euzebyales bacterium
CAACTTTTGTCCAGCAGATCGTCATCCCCCACGACTTCGTGCCGGGAGAGGCGACCATCTCCGCCACCCAGCCTCCACAAGACTGGTCTCCCGCCTCCTATGAGGTGTCGGTCCCGGTGACCATCACCACCGAGCAACCGACCATCCGAGTCGCCGGCAAGGACCGAATCGAAACTGCTGTAGCCGTCTCTCGCCGTGCGTTTCCCGCTGTCGCCGCCACGGTGTATCTGGCCCGAGCCGACATGGGCGTCGATGCGATGGTCGCTGGGACCCTGACCGACGGGCCCATCTTGCTGGTGCCCCAATGTGGTGATCTGCCCGAGGTTGTGGCCGAAGAGTTGCAACGGCTTGTACCCGGTGTCATCGCGACTCTGGGTGGCAGCGGCGCAGACGGTCGGCGGCACCAACCAGCTCCAGGATTCGGACTCTCAGCCCAGTGAATAGCCTGTCAGGTGGCAGGCGCAAAAGCCATACCGCTCTGACCTGGCCTTTTCCGGGCTCTCGGGTTGGACACATCCGCCCTGAACCGTCTGGAGTGGGCTGAGTGTCGGACTGGGGGATGATGCCGCGACCGGGGCAGGCTGCGACGATCCCGAACATGTATGACTTGTTGTTCCGCCATGTACTCAACCGGGTGGACCCCGAAAACGCCCATTCCCTGACGCTGACAGCGCTTAAGGGGCTGCAACGGGTGCCCGGCGCCCTGTCGTTGGTTCGACGCGCCGCTGGACCGCCCGATCCCGCCTTGCCAATCAACGCACTGGGGCACGTCTTTGCCGGCCCGCTGGGCATGGCGGCCGGGTTTGACAAGGACGCCGAGGTGTATGACGCCGTAGGCGCCTTCGGGTTTGCCTTCGTCGAGGTCGGAACCGTGACCGCCCAACCACAGCCCGGGAACCCGCGTCCCCGGATGGCACGATTGGCCGTTGATCACGCGCTGATCAACCGGATGGGGTTCAACAACCACGGGGCCGTGGCGGCGGCCGGGCGTCTGGCGCGACCCCGCCCCGCGGGGCTGATCGTCGGCGCCAACATCGGCAAGACCAAACTGGCGCCCGCGAAGGACACGATCGCCGATTACACCCACAGCGCGCGGACACTCGCCCCACATGCCGACTATCTGGTGGTCAACGTCAGCTCGCCGAACACGCCAGGGCTACGCGATCTACAACAGACAGAGCATCTGCGCCCGTTGCTGAGCGCAGTGCTGGGTGCCAGTACGACCCGCGGCACACGACCGCCGGTCCTGGTCAAGATCGCCCCTGATCTGGCCGCCGACGACATCGACGCGATTGCCGACCTGGCGGTCGAAATGGGGCTGGACGGCCTGATCGCCGTCAACACCACAGTCGGGCGTCAGAATCTGCAGTCCGATCAGGCCACGGTGCAGTCCGCCGGTGGCGGGGGGCTGTCGGGCCCGCCGCTGAAGGATCGTGCGATGAAGATCCTCAGGCGACTCCATGCCCGGGTCGGCCGGGAACTCACCCTCATCTCCGTGGGTGGGATACAGGATGCCGACGACGCCTGGGACCGGATTGCCGCGGGGGCGACGCTGCTGCAGGCCTACACCGGCGTGGTGTACGCCGGTCCGGGCTTTGCCCGCTCGATCCATGAGGGCTTGATCCGGCGGTTGCGAGCGGAAGGGTTTGATCGTCTGCAGCAGGTCATCGGCTCTGCGGGTGACCCGCCCACGACATGACGCCGGACCGAGAGAACCAAGGCACCACGGTTTGTGGCCGCTAGGATTTTCACTGTCCGCGATCAGGCGACACCGTGCACCACCAAGCCGACGTCCACTCCAGGAGCAGTTCACCCGTGACGACCAAGCAAGTCTATGAGGTCGAGATCGACCGGCAGAAGGCAGCCCAGGCTGCCGGTAACTACGACTTGAGTGATCTGCCAGGTGAGTTGGCCCATCCGGTCGTGGGTGCCCGTGTGGGCAAGCAGCCGAAGCAGGACACGATCATCGCCGGCAACGTGCGCACCCTGGCCGCCGTCACCAAGCTGCACCCGGGGGCCGCACTGGCCGTCCTGGGCCGGCCCGAATCACGATGGGCGATGGCCTATTCCCGCCGGATGGGTGGGGAGGTCACGATGACCGAACTGCTCAGCTACGCCCGTCAGCTGATCGGTATGACTCCAGAGGGTGGGCTGGTGGTGTGTCTGTGTGGTCATGCCGGACAGGGGGACTGCATTCCGTTGTGGGCACCCCGTGACGAGGTGAGTCTGACCGTGCAGCCCAACGACCTGGTGTTGCGCTTCGACGACGTCGTGCCGACCCAGGAATAACCCGGTCACACGGCGCACGGCGTCCTCAGCGCAGGGCTGCAAGCTCCTCCTCGCATTCGGTGACGAACGCCTCTTGCGCCTGGATGCGTTCGGGCATCCGGTCTTGTTCGCTCAGGACGATCGCCCGCCGGCGCCCCAATGCCTCCAACAACGGCTTGGACGACGAATCCACAAGCCTGCGGAACTTCTTGGGGACCACCTCGGCATCGTCGTCGACGGCCTTGGCGAACAGCGCCAGCCGGGCAAGCTCCTCAGACAGATACTCCTGGTAACGGCGTAGATGGCCCAACTCCTCCTGGGCGCGCAGCAACGTGAAGTAGGCGGCGTCGTACTCGGATTTGCGCGTCATGCCGACGGCGCCAGCTTGCCCAACAACAACGCAATGGAGCGACACGCCGACTTCCAGTCACCCAGGTGCAACGACTCGTTGATTCCGTGAGCGCGGGAGTCGGGGTCCTCGACCCCGACAAGCAGCATGGCAGCGTCTGGATTCGCCCGCTGCAGGGGATCAAGCAGTGGTATGGATCCGCCGCACCCCATCAACACCGGCTTGGCCCCGTAGCCTTCCTGCAGAGCCTCGAGCATCACGGCGACCGCAGTCTGGTCGATGTCGGTCTCATACGGATCGCCAGCCGCCCCAGGGACTGCGGTGACCTTCAGCCCCATGGGGGATTGGCTGTACAGGTGGTCCACCAACGCCTGACGAATGGTTCTGGCGTCTTGCCCCGGACCGATCCGTAACCCCAACTTGGCCCGAGCGGAGGGCTGGATCGAATTGCTTGCCTGCTGCACCGCCGGCGCATCCAGGCCCAAGACGGTCAGGTTTGGTTCCATCCAGATCCGCTGCAACACCGGAAGGTCCGGATCACCGCCGAATGGCACATCGGTCAGCATCCCGGCCTCGTCGACGAACCGCGAGTGGTCGAAGTCCAACGATGCCAGCCGCTGCCGCTCGGCATCAGTCGGTGCACGAAGCCCCTGTCGCAATACCGGCACCGA
>JBBSNE010000355.1:0-3254 GCA_038232815.1 Euzebyales bacterium
CCGACAACAAGGCCGTCGACGCGAGCGATGCCGACGCCAGCGCCACCGATCGACAGGCGGAGTTGATGCCCGCGTTGTTCATCAGCCACGGCGCCCCTCCCCTGGTCGATGACCGGCTCTGGGTCGAACAGTTGCAGGAATTGGCCGCCGACCTGCCACGGCCCAAGCAGATTCTGATGGTCAGCGCCCACTGGGAGGCCGCCCCGATGATGCTGGGCGCCACCCAGACGGTGCCGCTGGTGTATGACTTCGGTGGCTTCCCGCAGCGCTTCTACGAGGTCACCTACGCCGCCCCGGGCGCCCCCGATCTGGCCCGCGATGTGGCGGGACTGATGGCTGACACCACGCACGTGCAGCAGACCGATCGCGGACTTGACCACGGGGCCTATGTGCCGCTGACGGTGATGTACCCCGACGCCGACATTCCCGTTCTGCAGATGTCGCTGCCCACGCTGGAGCCCGGTTCGTTGCTTGAGATCGGGCGCCGCCTACGACCGTTGCGGGAGGAGGGAACCCTGATCATCGGGTCCGGCTTCACCACCCACGGGCTGCCGTTCTTGTCGCGTGAGCACTGGACCGATCCGTCAAGCGCGCCCCCCGGGTGGTCGGAGGAGTTCGACGCCTGGACCCAAGAGGTGCTGGCCGCCGGGGACGTCGAATCCTTGGCGGCCTTCCGCGACCGCGCGCCCGGCATGCCCTACGCCCACCCGACCATCGAACACTTCGCCCCCATGTTTGTGACCCTGGGCGCCTCGTCTGATCCGGAGACCCCGGCGGCACAGCTGATCGACGGATTCTGGATGGGCCTGGCGAAGCGGTCGTTCACGGTCAACTAGACGGCACCGGCAGCATTCACCGGTCGTTCATCCCCCGTCGACAGGTCGTGGCGTGCCCTGGGGCCCGAGGTCCGGGGGGTGTTCGATGGCCGAGACCACGGCGGGACTGAGGTCGGGGCCCCTGAGGTCATCAGCACGACCCCGATCTAGTCGCTTACATACTTCTCGCGCTAAGGCGAGCACCCCCGGACTCATCCTGTGCGCTGCCGCATGCGACGGTGGACGGCGTCGACCACCTCCACGGTGACCACTTCGTCGCCATAAAGGGTTCGCCCCAGCTCGACGAGTTGCTCAGCCGCGGTCGCGTCCGGAAAGCGTTGACGCACCCCGGCAAAGGCCAACTCCCGAACGTCATGGGACCACGCATTCATCAACTGCGCCCTGTGGGCCGCACTCATCCGTCGCGATCCCTCATCCAGCACACGCTGGGCGTCAGCGCTGGTGTCCAGTTGCCCCGGATGCGTCATCGTCGCCAGCGTATGCGGAGGGTGGGACGTGTACTGTCATGTCGGTCTAATCCGTAGGGAAGCGCAACCGTTGTGATCCGCTACTATCACCGGCGTGACCTCTACTCATCGACCACCCTCACTCGCCCGCAACCCATCCTACCTAGCGGCCCAGGTGTCCAAAGCCGGCTACCGGATGCTGTCAGACCGGCTGGCCGTTCATGACCTGCGTCCACACCATTTCGCGGTCCTGGCCGCCATCGATGACCAGGGCCCTCGCTGTCAGCAGGATCTGTGTGACGTGCTGGATGTGGACAAAAGCCACATGGTTGGGTTCGTCGACGACCTGGAAGATCAGGGGTATCTGACCCGCGACCGCGACCCGGACGACCGCCGCCGCTATCGGTTGGCCATCACCGACCACGGAACCGCCATGCTGGGCAAACTCCACGAAGCCGAGGAGGAATGCCAACAGGCCCTATTCGGCGTACTGGACGACCAGGAACGCCATGATCTTGCCGCACTGCTGGACACCGTCGTGGCCCATGCCGACGCAATGCGTTTGAGCCTGGCAGAGGTGTCGGTATGAGTCCCGCCGCCCCCCCTCGTATCGGTGAACGTGAGCGGACCGCGCTGCTGGCGATGCTGATGGCGCTGGTCGCCCTGGGGATTGACCTGTTGTTGCCCGCCCTGTCCGATATTCGCGTCGACCTGGGACTGCCGGCTGACTCCACGGCGGTCGCCGGATTGATCACCGCCTACTTCATTGGGATGGCGCTGGGACAGCCGGTCTATGGGCCACTGTCGGACCAGTTGGGTCGCAAGCCGGTGCTGTATGCCTCGATCGGGGTGTATGCGGTCGGGGCGCTGCTGTCGGCCGTGGCGCCGACATTGCCACTGATGCTGGCCAGCCGGTTCTTGTGGGGGCTGGGCGGCGCAGGCCCACGCGTGCTGACCATCGCGATCGTCCGCGACCGCTACGAGGGCGAGCAGATGTCCCGGGCGATGTCGTTGATCATGGCGATCTTCATCCTGGTCCCAGTCGTCGCACCCAGCGTCGGTGCGGTCGGTGTGTCGTTGGGGTCGTGGCGTTGGCTCGTGGTGGGCTGCGCCGGCGCTGCACTTGCAATGGCACTGTGGACCACCCGTCTGGCGGAGTCGCTGGCGCCGGAGCACCGGCGTCCGGCCTCGTTTGCCTCGGTGGTCCAGGCAGCCCGCATCGTCGTCACCAACCGCCAGACGGTCTTGATGACCTTGGCGATGACGACGCTGTACGGGTCGTTCACCTCCTATCTGGCGTCCAGCGAGCTGATCATCTCCGACGTGTTTGGACAGGGCGACCGCTTTGCGGTCATCTTTGGAGGGGTGGCGCTGTTCATGGGCGGGGCCATGCTGATCAATGCGCGCATCGTTCAGCGTGTCGGCACCCGCCGTCTGGGAAACGTGGCCATGCTCGGCTATCTGGCGGCAGCGGTGGCCATGGTGGCCATATCCGTGGCCTATCAGGGCGTACCGCCGTTGTGGTTGTACCTGATTCCGCTGACGGCGGCCTTGGCGGGCCACGCGCTGCTGATTCCCAACCTGAACGCGTTGGCGATGGCCCCGATGGGACACGTGGCGGGCATGGCCTCTGCCTTGACCGGGGCGTTTCAGATCGCCGTAGGAGCGATGCTCGGCGCCGTGATCGACCAACTGTTCGACGGGACCGTCGCTCCGTTGTCCTGGAGCTTCCTGATCATCGGCGTCGTGGCCTATGCCCTGATCCGCCTCGACGGGCGGGCGACAGACGGCGGGGGCGTCGCACCCGCGCCGGATCGTCGGGGGACCCAGGCACAGCCTGTCAAGGCCTGACCTGGGCCTGTCGTCCCGTCCGCCTCACGCATCCCAGAAGTTCGGCGTTCGTCAGCTTCTTCAAATGCTGCACAGGTACGATCTGGTTCCGGAGGATCTTAGGTGAGCGATTACCACATCA
>JBBSNE010000356.1:0-3231 GCA_038232815.1 Euzebyales bacterium
CAGTCGGGGTGGCGCTTCTTCAGCGTGCCGATTGAGTTGACGACCTTCATGACTGTCTCCTTGAGTGCGAGGGGTGGGCGCGCGCACAAGCAGATGTCACGCTGCAGCCGAATGACCGACTCTACAGGCAGCGGGCGGTTTTACAGCGCCGGGGGCTGCTCAGGGACGCACCGCGTGGTGCAGCGCGACGATGCCTCCCGACAGGTTTTGCCACCGCGGGCGGGCCCATCCGGCCTGGGCCAGCCACCCGGCCAACTCCTGCTGATCCGGCCACGCCACGATCGAATTGGCCAGATACACATAGGCCGCCGGGTCTGAGGTCACCACTTGTGCGATACGGGGAAGCGCACCGACCAGGTAGTCCTGATACACCCGTCGGAACATGGCGTTGGTCGGGGTGGAGAACTCCAGCACCACCAGCCGACCGCCGGGTTTGACCACACGCGCGAACTCGGCCAAGCCGGCCTTGGGGGCCGGCAGGTTGCGCAGTCCGAACCCGATGGTGGCACCGTCGAACGTGGCGTCGGCGAACGGCAGAGCCGTGCCGTCGGCGTTCAGCCACTGCAGGTGTTGTGACCGGGTACGGTCCTCGGCGGCCCCCGCTGCCAGCATGTTCCAGCTGAAGTCCAGCGCCACGGGATGGGCGCCGGCCTGGTCGATCTGGCGGGCCAGACGACCAGTCCCGGTGGCAACGTCCAGAATGCGCTCCCCCGGTCGTGGGTCCAGCGCACGAACTGCGACACGGCGCCAGTGTTGGTCCGACCCGAAGCTCAAGACGGCGTTGGCGATGTCATAGCGCGGCGCCACCCGGTCGAACATGTCCTGCACCAACGCCGCATCCTTGTCCCGCGTCGGGCGGGGATCGGGAAGGTTGCTCGCATGCGTCACTGGTCTTTCCATTCCTGCAGTGGCGGCCAAGGTTGGTCGGCGTCGTCGCGGCGCGACTTGCGCACTCCCCCCAGGACGGTCAGCACCTGCCGGCCCGATCCGCGCTGTATCAAGTCCTGATACACAGTGTCAGTGTCGGTGTCGATCGCCACCCCCAGCATGTCTGCGCGCCGCCCCGGCCCAAGTATTCCGGCGGTGTCCCCCAGCCCCAGTGTGCGCGCCCCATCGACGGTGGCCAGGCGGATGGCTGCCTCCTCCAAGGCGATCGGGCCGGCGGTCGAAGGCCACAGGAACACCCCGCGGCGACCGGCTGCCCTGACCCATTCCGCGGCCTCGGCCAGCAGGTCGGCATCCCCAGAGGCTGCCGCCCCGCCAGTGCCCAACGCCAGCGGCACCCCAGTGTCAGCAAACCGCTCCACCGGGGCGTCGCCCACCTGCAGCATCGTGTTTGCTCGGGGACAGCACACCACCCCGATCTGATGATCCGCCAACATGCGGGCTTCGGCCAGATCGACCCAGACCCCGTGCGCCACCGTCATCCCAGGGTGCAGCAACCCGAGCGCGTCCAGATAGGCCACGGGGCCGCTGCCCACCCCCTCCTCCGCCCATTCGAAGTCCATGCCGGTGTCGGTCACCAGGTCCATCAACGGACCGTCACCCGTCCGCAGTGCCGTGATCTCGGCATTTGATTCAGCCAGCTTGATCTGAAACGGCCGCTGCTGATCGGCCGCCAACATCCCCAGCGCTTGCAGGACACCGCTGCCCAGGCTGTACGGCGCGTGGGCCGCGATCCCCACTGTCCGGCCCGCGGCGGGACGTTCGAGTGACGCGGCAACCGCAGCGAGAACCGCATCGTGTTGGGCCGCGTCGACCAGCATCACCTGGACCAACGAATGCCCGGCCAACCCCGCACGGCTGGCCGCCGGCACCCCCGGCCCGCGGACCACCTGATCGACCACGGTGGTCACCCCGTGCCGCAGCGCATCCTGCACACCCCGGTGGGCTGAGCGCGCCCACCGCTCGGCATCCCAATCGCTGGTGTAGCCCATGACGGCCCGCAACCAGACGTGGAACGGGCCTGGCCGGGCGATGGCACGGACGTCGGAATGCTCAAGCACGGTATGGCCGTCGACCAGACCCGGCAATAAGACCCCCTCCAGATGATGCGTCCGGTCGGAAGAGGCCTGTAGGTCAGCTCGGGCCCCGATGGCGGTGATCACGCCGTCGGACACCAGCACACCACCCTCGGCAAGCGGTGGCCCCGTCATGGGACAGACAACGGATGCGGAATACAAGACAGTGGGCACCGGTCGTCGGAGTGTACGCACGCCCGCCGCACCCGCCCAACGGGCCGATTGTGGGAGGGATTGCTCGGACAATCAGAGCGTCTGCTCCTACAGTGGGTCGGTGCGATACCGCGTGGAAGAACTAGCCGAGGCAGCGGACGTCAGCATCGACACCATCCGCTACTACCAATCCATTGATCTCCTTCCCCCACCGCAGCGGGAGGGACGAGCAGGCTGGTACGACGACACCCATCTGCACACGTTGCACCGGATTCGCGACCTGAAGGACCAGGGGTTCACCCTGGCGATGGTCGCCCGGGTCCTGGCGGGCGACCTTGATGCAGGGGAACAGGCGTTGGCGGCCGCCATCGTGGCACAGCCGGACACCGCCGCGCCCGCACCGACCACGATGTCCTTGAAGCAGTTGAGCGAGCACACGGGCGTGTCCCCGACCGTGCTGGACGCAGTGGCCCGGCAGGGCATCCTGATCCCCCCCGAATCAAACGAGCAGCCCTATACCCCCACCGATGCGCAG
The DNA here is from genome assembly GCA_038232815.1 of Euzebyales bacterium. Lineage (GTDB taxonomy): Bacteria > Actinomycetota > Nitriliruptoria > Euzebyales > Euzebyaceae > Euzebya. Next base: position 2,710 of record JBBSNE010000356.1, read on the forward strand.
GCAGTGCGGGCCGGCAAGGCCCTGCTGGACAGCGGCGTGCCCATAAGCGAGTTGCTGGCCCTGGCCCAAGAACACGACGACGCCATCGGCGGCATCGCCGAGCAGGCGGTGGATCTGTTTGCCAGGTTCGTGAGGGATCCGATCCGGGCGCGTCACGACGACGAGCAGGCCGCGGCGGCGCAGATGGTCACCGCGTTGCAGGCGATGCTTCCGGCCGCCACCGACATCATCGCCCACACCTTCAGACGGCGTCTGCTGGAGGCCGCCCGTCAACGCCTTGAAGCCGATGACGCATCACCGGTGTCACGGTCGTGACTCTGGGGGCACTGACCGATCCCGACGGCTATGCGTTGGTGCTTCGTGGTGAGGGGTGGGTCGGCAATGGGGTGCGAGCTCGTTTGGATCCGGCGGGGCCCGACCGCTTCGACCAGGCCCTGGAGTGGGCGGCAGAGGAACTGCGACCAACAGAACGAGCCTTCGCGTCGTTCACCTTTGCCGGGAACCCAGGAAGTTCGATTGTGC
>JBBSNE010000357.1:0-3231 GCA_038232815.1 Euzebyales bacterium
CGGGAGCGTGACGTGTTGCGTTTGGCCGAAGATGGTCTGCCCAACGTCGAGATCGCGTCGTCCTTGAACCTGGCTGAGGGGACGGTCCGCAATTACCTGTCTGATGCCATCAACAAACTGACCGCGCGCAACCGCGCAGAGGCGGCAGCCATGGCCCGTCGACGGGGTCTATTGTGACGAAAGGCTGATCAGCCGGGCAGCTTCAACAACCGGTTCAGCGCCACACCAGCCAACGGGCGATAGCTTTGCAGCACCAAGGCGCCAAGCAACGGCACGCCATCCCACCGCATGGTCACCGTCACCGTCGTCATCGCGCCGTCGACGTTTAGGCGGTGACCGACGTCGATGCGCCCCAACGGTACGGAGGCCATCATGTCCCAGCGAACAGGCTCCTCAACGTCGGTGATGGTGACCGGCAGGCTGATACCCGGGATGATGGTGTGGATGTGCAGTTGCTCGCCGCGTGACACCCGAGCCCCGGCTGGCCTGTCGTCGTCGGTGGTCACGCGGCTCATCTGGGGCGCCCATCGCGGCCAATTCACCGGGATCGACAGCAGGTCCCAGACCGCGGCCCCGTCGGTCATCGCAGTCCGAGACACGGTGCGGGTGTCAAATAGATCCATTGATGGAACGGTACCCAGCCTTTGCGAAACGGGGCCGGGCTCGGCGGGGGTTCGCAGATGCGAAAGTCGGATAAAGTCACCACAGGGCATCAATTGCCTCTCACATAGATGGAAAGGGCCGTCATGTCATCCGAATCAGATTTCGATAAGACAAAGGGCCGCGTCAAGGAAGCCACGGGCGACCTGACCGGCGACAAGGAAATGCAGCGGGAGGGCGAAAAGGACCAGGCCAAGGGCAACGCGAAGGAAAAGGTCGAGAACGTCAAGGAGTCGGCCAACGACATGATCGACAAGGCCGCTGGAGACGACAAGTAACGTCCCGTCGGTCACGTAGACAACGGCCCCCTACGGCCGCCCGTGGGGGGCGTTTTTCGTGTCGGAAGGGTCAGTAGCGCGCCGCGAATTGAGTGGGGGATTCGCCAAACATGGCAGAGAAGTCGCGCACCAGATGAGCCTGGTCGGCATATCCAAGGTCGGCGGCCAGCGCGGCCCACTCGATGGGTTCTCGCGCTTCCATGCGTTGGGTCACCTCGTGCAACCGGTACCGACGGATGACCCATTTCGGCCCCACGCCGACATGCTCGGCGAACAGACGTTGAAGTCCTCTCACGCTGGTGTTGCACTCCTCTGCGAACATGTCGACCCTTTTTATGGCTGGCTCGGTGATGATGCGGTTCACCACGGCGGTTGCCTGCTCAGCCCTCGGATCAGGTGGCGGCAGGTTCTTCCGAAGCAGGCCTTCAACTGTCTGCACGTCGGCATGGTCGGGAAGCTTCGGAAAGACCTCGAGGGCGGGAATGGCCCGATCGGTGAGGGACTGGACGGGTTTGCCCAGGAAAGGCCGGAAACAACCCGGTTGAAACGCCACCCCGAACACCCGACCCGCCCCGACCAGTTCCCTGACGACGTGCCGGCTGGAGACTCCATGCAGTTGTGCCGCCCCGTCGCCGAACGATAGATGAACGTTCGGGTACGGCACGACCAACTGCCAGTACGGCCGGGTGTAGTCCCAGGTGACGTCCCAGTACCTGGCCACATAGGGGCTTAGGTCTGGTGACGGTTGGAGAAACCGGTGGTTCTGAAATTGCTGCCAATCCAGTTCACGGACATCCCTACTCATGTGAATCAGCGTAGTGTCGCATTTGTCCAATACAGCCGCGCGTGTGGCGTTTACGGTCAGCCGCATGTCACGCGCAGAGATCGATCAAGCGGTCGCCCCGGTCGGACCCACCGTCGTCAACATCCGTCCCGAACAACTCGGTGATCCCACACCCTGCACCGACTTCGACGTGCGCAGGTTGATCAACCATCTGCTGTTCTGGCTGCCCTCACTTGAAGCTGCCGGCCGAAAGCAAGCTGTCCCGCCACCGGCAAGCGACGAATCCGACATCGATCTTGTGTGCGGCAATTGGGCCGCGGAACTTGTTGACCAGCTGCGGCAGACAGCCATCGCCTGGGGTGAACCGCAGGCCTGGGAGGGGATGACACAGATGGGCAACACAGCAGAGATGCCAGCAAGTGTGATCGGTGGGATGGTGCTAGGTGAGGTTGTTGTGCACGGCTGGGATTTGGCCGTGGCGACGGGCCAGCAGATTGCCTGGGACGATGAGGTGTTGAATCACGTCCTCCGCGACCTGCAGTCAAACGCCGACTTGGGCCGGAAGATGAACCTGTACGGCCCAGAGGTGCCGATTTCGGACGACGCCACCTTGCTGGACCGCGTTGTTGGCCTGACAGGACGGACCCCCCGATGACAGACCACAATTACTACAGGACCTTCATTGCCGTGGCCGACGACTGCCCGGTCAGCGTTGCGGAGGAACCGCCAAGCCGGGGATCCAAACCGACTGCCGCCCAGGTGCACTTGAAGATGGCGGGGGATCAGGGATACGCCCACACCCAGGAACAGATCTTGTTCCGGACCCACCTGAACGCGAAAGGTCTGGACCCCGCTGAGCACCCTGAGGGTGGAGCACGCTGGCAGGAGTTCTTCGCCAAGGGACAGCCGTGCCTGCGCACGTCTGCCCTGGGCAAGCGGTACGGCTGGGGCTTGCACTTCGACGACCGTGGCCGGGTTCACGCGGCACCCCTCGAATCAGCTGCCTACAAACGGCTGGCGAACGACGACAGCATCCGCCAACTCAAGGCCATGCGTTCATCACGGCGATAGAAATCGAACACACGTTCCTATAACATGAGCCGCAATGGTAACCCTGGCCGACCTTCAGCGGGCCCCCGGTACCGACGCTCCCATCCCGCCCGGCTTGACTCTGCCCGTCGAACGGGCCCAGACATTCGACACCCCTGAGTTCAAGGACATGACCTTCCTGGAGGTCCAGACCAAGACCGCGTTGAACAAGGTCCGGGGCATGCCCTTTCCCTACTCCATCAACCTGTACCGGGGCTGCCAGCATGCCTGTAGTTACTGCTTTGCCCGCCCCACTCACCGCTACCTCAACATGTCCCCGCTGGCGGACTTCGAGTCTAAGGTCGTAGTCAAGACCAACATCGTCGAGGTGTTGCAGTGCGAGCTTGCCCGGCCGTCGTGGCAGGGTCAGCACGTGGCGCTGGGCACCAACACCGACCCCTACCAGCGGGCCGAGGGACG
>JBBSNE010000358.1:0-3223 GCA_038232815.1 Euzebyales bacterium
TGGCACGTCGGGCAGTAGTTGACCGTGTACGCCCGATATTCAACCGCCCTGATCTGATCGCCACACACGGGGCAGGCCTGTTCGGTTCGATTGTGAACGCGGGAGGGACGCTCGGCGGAAGAGGACATGTCGTCGCGGGCCCGCTCGGCCCGTAGAGCGTCGGCGACCGCGTCCTGAATGCCCGCTGCAACGGCCGTGGCCCCCTCACGCCCCAGTCCGGACGTCTGGGCAAACGGTGACAGGCCCGCCCGATGGCAGATCTCGTTGGCCAACATCCGTCCGAGCCCGGCCAGGATGCGCTGGTCACGCAAGAAGGTGTGCAACCGGGCGGAATGCCGGGTGAACAGTTCGGCCAACGCTGAGGCATCAACCGTGTCGGCCTCAGGACCCAGGTGCGCCAATGGTTCCTGCGTCAACGGATCACCCGCCACGACCCAGACACCGACCTTTCGTTCCGTGCCGGCTTCGGTCAGCAGCCAGGCACCGTTGGCCGCGAAACGCCAGCGGATGAGGCCGCCCCGAGGGCGTTTCGCCTCTTTCGCATCCGGTCGTAACCGACCGGCCTGCATCAGGTGCACCACATGGCTGGTGTCACCGTCGAAGTCCAACACCAGATGTTTGCCTCGGGTGGCGACGGTACGCAGGGGTTGGCCAACCGCAGCATCCAGCGCGGGGGCGTAGGTTTTCAGTGTCGAGAAACCGATCAACTGCACGCCCGCAAGAACATCGTCGCCCATAAGTGCGGTCATGCGCTCAGCGTGGGCGCGCACTTCTGGAAGCTCGGGCATGCCCACATCCTGCCGGAACGCCGACGATTTGGGTAACGGCCACTACACTGCCCGCCACCATGACCGACGACGCCGAAACCCTGACAGAAGACGCCTACAACCGCCTTGCTGCCGATCTTAAGCACCGCTCGACTGATCTGCGTGAAGAGATCACGAAACGGATCGAAGACGCACGGGCGCACGGCGACCTGAAAGAAAACGCGGAATATCACGCTGCCAAAGACGAACAGGGCCTGAACGAGGACCGCATCCGACAGATCGAGGAGCGGTTGCGCAACGCCACCATCACCGAAGTCGACACCTCATCAGGAGAGGTCGGGGTGGGCATGGTCGTGACCGTCGACTCCGACGGGCAGACAGAAGACCTGTTCGTCGGATCGATGGAGGACCGGCCCGCCAGCGGCATTGACATCGTCGGGGTCGGCAGCCCGATGGGCAAGGCGTTGCTCGGCGCGAAGAAGGGCGACACGGTCAGCTACGTCGGCCCAACCGGCACCAACTTCTCGGTGAAGGTCAAGAAAGTCAGCGCTCCCAAAGGCAGCTGACCGGGGCCGACCACCCCAAGGGTGTGGACGCCGACTGCAAGCTGTCGTCGCGGCGCCCCGCTGACAGAGGGGGCAGACTGCCGGGGCGTGATGGTGCTGCGGATCGTGGTGGGCCTGGCCGGTGGGCTATTGGTCGCCAGTGTCGTGCTGTCAGCGCTGCGTACGGTCGTCTTGCCGCGCGGCGAACCGGTGCGACTGACGAAGTGGCTGTTCTCCTGCACACGGTTCGCCTTCGACCTGCTGTTGCGAACGCAGTCGACGTTTTTCGGGCGGGACCGAGTGATGGGGCACTATGCCCCGGTCACCCTGTTGTTGTTGCCGTTCCTGTGGCTCGGACTCACCTGGCTGGGATTTGCTGCCCTCTACTGGGCCATCGAACAGCACGGGACCGTCGACGCCCTGGTGACCTCTGGATCGTCATTGACCACCCTGGGGTTCGAACGGCCGGAACGATTGGGGGCGGTGATGCTGACCTTCGCCGAGGCCGCCCTCGTCATGGCCGTCCTGGCGTTGTTGCTGGTGACCTATCTTCCCTCGATGTATGCCGCGTTCAGCGATCGAGAGCAGCAGGTCTCGCTGTTTGAGGTGTCCGCCGGCACACCGCCCAGCGCCACCGAGATGATGATCCGCTATCACCGCATCCGCGGAATGGCGCAGACCGAACGGGTGTGGGAGGACTGGGAACGATGGTTTGCCCGCATCGCTGAGTCACACACGGCGCTGCCCGCGTTGGTGTATTTCCGATCCCCGCTCGCCGAACATTCGTGGGTCACCTCGGCCGGGCGGTGCTTGACGCCGCCGCCATGATCAGTGCGGTGATCGATCTGGCCGCCGTCGACATGGAGGATGCCGGGATCCAGATGGACGACGGTGAGATCGTGCACATGCCCCAAGCAGAAACCTGTCTGCGTGCCGGGTACCTGGCATTGCGTCGGATAGCCGATCAGTTCGACGTCGCCTATGACCCCGAACCAATGCCGGGCGACCCGATCTCAGTGACCCGACAAGAGTTCGACCTGGCCCATCAGACGATGGCACAGGCCGGGGTGCCATTGCGGGCCGACCGTGACCAGGCCTGGCGGGACTGGGCCGGATGGCGTGTCAACTATGACGCGGCCTTGTTGGGGCTGGCCAACCTGACCGTTGCCCCCCCCGGCGCCCTGGATCAGCGACCGCAACCCCGTACGCACCCCGTATCTGCAGGGCCAGCAGCGTTGAACCGCGCCAGGCGCGGCAAGTCGGCATGCGCAGGTTGACGCAACCGCAGGCGCGACGTGCGGTCCTTGGTGCCCTGGGGTTGGCTCGACCGCGCCCCTCCGGTCGTATCGACCGGCGACATTTCCGTCGGGTCTACGACGACATCAAGGTGGTGCAGATCGACCCGATCAATGTGCTTGCCCGCGCCCACCACCAGGTCTTCGCCTCACGTCTGGGGCCCTACGACCGCGATGCGTTGGACCGTTGGCTGTGGCGTTCTGGGGAGGTGTATGAGGGGTGGGTTCACGTTGATGCGACCGCTCAGGTCGACACCTGGCCATTGCTGAGTCACCGACGCGCGCACACCATGCCCTGGCGGGGGGTCCGGTCGGTGATGGAACGGCGACCGCAATTCCTGCAACAGGTGCACGAGGAGATCCGGCGACGGGGCGAGTTGTCGGCTGCACAGTTGTCAGACCCCGGGGAACGCCTGGGATCCTGGGGCACGCGATCCATGGGGCGTGCGGCCTTGGACTGGCTTCATCACCGGGGTGACCTGGCAATTGCGTGGCGAGACAATCGCATGACGGCCTATTTCGATCTGGCCGAACGGGTCATCCCACCCCGGTGGCTGACCGCGGAAGTCCCTTCTCCTTCAGACGCCGACAAGGCGTTGCTGATCCGAGCCCTCAA
>JBBSNE010000359.1:0-3204 GCA_038232815.1 Euzebyales bacterium
ACCCGAATTGCCATCACCGCCTCGATCGCGGTCGCGTTGGCGTTGCTGGTCATCTCTATTGCCGTGTACGTGTCAACAGCCAGGTCCTTGAACGCCGAACTGGACCGGGGGTTGCGCAACTTCGCACAAGGTATTGGGTCTGGCCCGTCCCGAGGTGGCCCCAGGGTCGGCGACCTGCCCGGCGCCTTCGGCGGTCCTGGCGGGTTCGTCCAGGCTGTGACCGGCGGGGGTCAAATGGTGGGGCCGCCAGGGTCAGACACCCAACTGCCGGTCGATGACGCCACCCTCGCGGTGGCCCAAGGAAGTGAGGAGCCGTACTTTTCAACCGTCGAGGTTCGGGGGCGGCAGGGTGAGGCTGACGCGATTCCAGTCCGGGTCTACACCACGCAGGTTCGGGCCCGCGGAGAGAGCCTTGCCCTGCAGGTGGCCCGGCCGTTGCAGGCCACCCGTCAAACACTGCAGTCCTTGCGCCGTCGTCTGGTCCTGCTGGGGCTTGTCGGGGTGGGGCTGGCGGGGTTGTTGGGCTTCGTCGTCGCCCGCCGCGCAGTCCGCCCCGTCCGGGCGTTGACCGGCTTGGCCGAGGACGTGGCGACCACTGGTGACCTGCGACAGCGTATCGATACCTCTGACTTGGCCCACGACGACGAATTGGGCCGTCTGGCCCGGACCTTCAACACGATGTTGGAGCGACTGCAGCAATCGCGGACGGCCCAAGTGCAACTGGTGGCCGACGCTTCCCATGAACTGCGGACCCCGTTGACCAGCCTGCGGACCAACATCGAGGTGCTGGCTGCCGATGATGGCCCCACCCGCCACCTGTCCACGGTCGACCGGCAAGGACTGCTGACTGATCTGGTGGTGCAGTTGGAGGAGTTCGGTCGCCTTGTCGACGCGCTGGTGGAGTTGGCCCGGGCGGGTCAGCCCCTCAACCAAGCGGTGATCGTGCAGTTGGATGACGTGGTGGATGCCGCGGTGGACCGGGCTGCCCGCAGCGGTCGACGCGATCGGATCATCGTCCACAGCGATGCGGTCGAGGTGACCGGGGATGCCCACGACCTGGACCGGGCAATCGCCAACCTGCTGGACAATGCTTAGAAGTACGGGGCCGATACCGACATTCAGGTACGTGTGGGCCGTGACGACCCCTGGGCTGTGGTCGAGGTCCGTGACCACGGGCCGGGAATCGCACCTGATGATCTGCAGAAGGTCTTCGACCGCTTCTATCGCGCCCCTGCAGCCCGAGCGGCACCCGGTTCCGGTCTGGGCCTGGCCATCGTGGACCAGATCGCCAACCGCCACGGGGGTGTGGTCCGGGCCACCAACGCACCTGAGGGCGGGGCGGTCATGACACTGCAGTTGCCCCTGGCCACACACACAGGCCCCGGCGTATGAGGGGGCTTGTCGCAGGCCTGGACTACGGTGACGCGATGGGCATCGATTTGCACAGTCACACCAGGTATTCAGACGGCCGGGCCGGGCCGTTCGATCTGGCTCGCATGGCCTGGGCGGGGGGACTGGATGGACTGGCCATCAGCGACCACGACACGGTGGCACATTTCGAGGAGTCACAAGCCGCCTGCGCCACCTTCGGACTGCAATGGGTGCCGGCCGTGGAACTCTCCGCCGAGGTCCCCAGCCCCCAGGGGGTGCCCGGCCCGCCCCGCAGCGTCCATCTGTTGGGGTATTGGATCACCGACGCCGACACCCCGCTGACCATCGAGTTGCGGCGCCTGCGAACCGCCCGACGAGATCGGGCCCTCGCCATGATCGCCAAGATCAACGACCTGGGTGCAACCCTTGATGCCGAGGGGTTCATGACGACGTGGGGTACGGCCAGCATCGGGCGGCCCCACGTCGCACGGGCCATGGTGGCTGCCGGGGTGGTGGACACCGTCCAGCAGGCGTTTGCCGACTGGTTGGGGGAAGGAAAACCGGGCTACGTGCCCAAGGGCGCGCTAGGACCTGTCGGGGCAGTGCAGCTCATACGCGATGCTGGTGGAGCGGCTGTTCTTGCCCATCCGACATGGGGAGGGGTGGATGGGTCTATGCTGGACGCGATGTGTACGGCGGGTTTGGCCGGGATCGAATCGCCCCCTCAGGCCTATGAACCAGAGGCTGCGGAAAGGTGGCAGCGCGTAGCCGAACGGCGTGGATTGCTGCTCACTTGCGGCAGCGACTTCCACGGTGAGGCACAATCAGCAACTATGGGTACGTTCCACACCGATGATTCAATGGTCCAGAAATTGCGATCAAGGGCCGAAGGAGAAGTCAGCCAGTGGTAGGACCAGCCAAGCGGCTGACGCCGCTTCCCATGTTTGTGGTGACCAGCGACGGGCCCCTCAGAGGCCGTGTCATGGTGGTCGATGCTGATGAGCAAATTCTTGGTCGACGATCAACATCGGACCTGGTGTTGGATGATCCCCACGTCTCCCGCGCCCACGCCGCAGTGCGAAAGGCCGCCGGGGCCATTCTGATCGAGGATCTGAAATCCACCGGAGGTACCTGGGTCAACGACGAACAAGTGCAAGGGTCCGCGGCGTTGAAGCACGGTGACGTGGTCAAGTTCGGCAATGTGGAAACCCGCTTTGAGGACCGCAGCGCGAGCATGGCCAGCGATGAAGACACCGAGGTCATGGAGATCGAGCCTCGAGAGGAAAAACCGATCTTGTCCCCACGACAGGGCGAAGTGCTGGAGTTCCTCAAAGAAGGGCTGACCAACCCCGAGATCGCCGAGAAGTTGGGTGTCACCGAACGAACGGTCAAGGCGCACTGCCAAGAGGTCTTTGATCGGTTGGGGGCGCGCAACCGCACCGCTGCCGTCGCTGCCGCCATGCGGATGGGCCTGTTTGCTGACGAAAAGATGTACTGACCACCTGACCGGTGTCACGGGCGCGACGTGATGACGGGCTCGGTACAGTGAGTTGACGGCAGGTAGTGGTGTTCACCCTCCACAAACCCGCTCGGAGACTTTCATCTATAGATGGGTTCGTCACCATCGGCCTTATCGAGACAGTCCTCGGACTGCAGTAGATCTCGCCATGGGGCAGCCCTTACCAGCGCTTCAGACCGCAAGGTCTGAGTGCCGGAGTGGGAAACCGCTCTGAGACGTTGCGTTAACGGAGGGTGGACACCAGTACCGGCCAGTCGGGGAAGTCCAGTTCCTCCACCGCAGGCAGTTGGTGATTCGCGCTCAGATGTGATCAG
>JBBSNE010000360.1:0-3193 GCA_038232815.1 Euzebyales bacterium
GGACGGTGTCGGGGACCTGCCCGCCCTTTTACTTCGGAGGGTTCAGCGACAGCGCCAAGCAGACCGCGGCTGAGGAGGCAGACGTGTTCTTGACCTGGCCGGACACGGTGGGCGCGGTGGGGGAGACGATCAACGACATGAGGGGGCGCGCGAAGGAGTTCGACCGCGAGCTGCGCTACGGCTTGCGGGCCCACGTGATCGTGCGGGAGACCGAGGGACAAGCGATGGAGGCCGCTGATCAGCTGGTGTCCAAGCTTGATGACGAGGTGGGGGCAAAGATCCGCGGCAAGTCCTTGGACTCCGCGTCCGTCGGCGTTGAGCGTCAGGCGAGCCTGCGGGCCAATGCCGACACCGACGGGTTCGCCGAGGAGAATCTGTGGACGGGCATCGGGCGGGCTCGCAGCGGTGCGGGCGCCGCCATCGTCGGTGACCCCGATCAGGTCGTGGCCAAGCTTGAGGCCTACCGCGACGTCGGCGTCGACGCATTCATCCTGTCGGGCTACCCCCACATCGCCGAATGCGAACTGTTCGCCGAGCACGTCTTGGGCCGAATCGAACACGGGCCGCTGGTCGGCTGAGGTCGGCGGTTTCAGTCCGATCGGACCGTTAGGTGCCCCACCCGGCCACCGTCGCAGCCAGCCCGGGAGCCCGATCAAAGGCGTACACCTTGACGGCATTGCGCCACATGACGTCGGCAAGCACCTCTGAGTCCAAGCCCAGCCCCCGGACCTTTTCGATGTTGCCCGCAATGCTCGGGGCACCCGGGAAGTCGGTCCCGAAGATGCAACGCGGTGCCAGTCGTTCGAACCCGACCGCCGCATAGTAGGTCGTCAGGCGCGAGGGGGGTAGCCCCGACAACTCGATCCAGACGTTCGGATAGGTCAGGGCGAACCAGGCCGCGGCGTCATAGGACCACCCCCGTCCACCATGCGCCAACACGATGTCGAGGTCCGGGAAGTCGCTGACGATCGGGCCTAAGGACGCCACATCTGCCCGGGCGTTGTTGGCCCCCGGAAAGTTCGACGTCCCGCAGTGGAACACCACGGGTAGTCCCAACTCCACACACCGGGCGTAGACCAGGTACAGATCCCGGCGGGCCGGGTCGAAGTCCCCGTGGACCGCGTGGATCTTGCACGCCACGGCCCCAAGGCTCACCTGGCGATCCAACTCGGCCACGGCCGGAAAGTGCAGGTGCGGGTTGATTGAGGCGATGAATGCCAGACGCTCCGGTGCGTGTTCCACCAGCGGAAGAAGATGTTCGACCCGTTGCATGCCCGTGACCCGGGGCGAGTGCTCGCTCATCAGCAGTGCCACGTCCACGCCTTGGTCGTCCAAAAAGGCCACGAACGCGGGGGGATCCGGTACGTCCCCGTCGTAGATGTCGCGCCACGGCATCCGCGTCACCGCGGGCGGGGCCCAGGTGTCGACCGGCATGGCCAGGGAATCCAGCCTCACGACGTGCTGGTGGACATCGATGACGGGTTGGTCGGTCACGATCCGAAACCCTACTACAATTTGTTCTACAACCTCTTGACGCTGAGGTAGTTATTAGTAGTATGTAAGGATGATCGACTTCCGGACGACCCCAGAGGACTACAAGCACTGGACGTTGGAGGTCGAGGGTGATGTGGCGGTGTTGTCGTTGGACGTCGACGAGGGCGGCGGCCTGCACGAGGGCTATGAGCTGAAGCTGAACAGCTATGACCTGGGGGTGGACATCGAACTTCGCGACGCCGTTGACCGGCTTCGCATCAGCCATCCGGGGGTCAAGGTCGTCATCTTGACCAGCGCCCACCCCGAGGTGTTTTGTGCCGGGGCCAACATCCGCATGCTGGCCGGGGCGGCACACTCCCTGAAGGTCAACTTCTGCAAACTGACCAACGAAACCCGCAATGCCATCGAAGAGGCCACCCGGGAATCCGGACAGATCTATCTGGCGGCGGTCAACGGCACAGCCTCTGGCGGCGGCTATGAACTTGCCCTGGCCGCCGACCACCTGATCCTGGTCGATGACAACAACTCCGCGGTCTCCCTCCCCGAGGTTCCGTTGCTGGGGGTGCTGCCCGGGACCGGTGGCCTGACCAGGCTGGTGGACAAGCGTATGGTCCGCCGCGACCACGCCGACTTTCTTTCCACCGTGGCCGAGGGTGTGAAGGGCCAACGGGCCGTCGACTGGCGACTGGTGGATGAGTTGGCACCGCGTTCCTCCTTCATGGAAGTGGCTCGCGAACGCGCGGGGGAACTGGCCGAACGTTCTGACCGGCCGTCGGATGCGACCGGTGTGGAACTGCCTCCAGTCGGCCGGGACATCGATGACGCGCGCCTCACCTACGACCACGTCACCATCGACATCGACCGTGACCTGGCGGTGGCCCGTTTTGTGATCCGCGGCCCCGCCGAACAACCGGACGATCTGTCAGCCATCCACATGGCGGGCGCCGACTGGTGGCCCCTGGCCTTGGCCCGGCAACTGGACGACGCGATCTTGCACCTGCGGTTCAACGAGCTTGAGATCGGCACCTGGGTCTTTGCCACCGAAGGAGATCCGGCTGCGGTGATCGCGGTGGACGACGCGCTTGAGTCCCATGCCAAGGACTGGTTCGTCCGCGAGGTCCGGCTGTTGTTGGGCCGGGTGTTGCGACGTCTGGACGTCACCTCCCGCAGCCTGATCACCATGGTCGAACCGGGGTCGTGCTTCGTCGGCACCCTGGCCGAACTGGTCTTGGTCGCCGACCGCAGCTTCATGCTGGAGGGCACCTTCATCGACGGCCCCGAGGACCAGCAGCCGGCAGCCATCCAACTGACGCAATCAAACACCGGCCCCTATCCCATGTCCAACGGGCTGTCGCGATTGCGAACCCGGTTCTGGGGGCGCGATGATGATCTGGACACGGCGACCGCTGCCCTTGGCCAGGCCCTGGAGGCCGAGGATGCCGTCACCAAAGGCCTGGTCACGCTGGCCTATGACGACATCGACTGGCCCGACGAGACCAGATTGGCATTGGAGGAACGGGCCAGCCTCAGCCCCGATGCCCTGACCGGGATGGAAGCGTCGCTGCGTTTCGCCGGCCCCGAGACGATGGAGACCAAGATCTTTGGTCGTCTGACCGCCTGGCAGAACTGGATCTTTCAACGTCCCAACGCCGCGGGTGAGGAGGGGGCGCTGGGCCGTTACGGCACCGGACTGCGCCCC
>JBBSNE010000361.1:0-3187 GCA_038232815.1 Euzebyales bacterium
CCAGTTCGGCGGTGATGACATCGATGGCCGCCGCACTGTCCGGAAGGGGCACATCGGTTGCCTGCAGGTCCAAGCGATCGATCCGACCGAGCAGGACCTTCAGTCCTGACAACCGACCTCCGATCCTTGCCTGGACCGGGGCATCCAGAACGGCCGCGACCTCGCGTTCGACAATGGTCTCTGCGCGTGAGCGTGCCACCACATTGATCGCCACAAGGCTCAACCCAACGACGATCACCACACCCACGCCAACCAATAGCGGCACAACATGCCGGACCGAAAGAGGCCTGCCGCGGGTGTGGGACGAGTGTGACATCTCACGATAGACTGTCACACGGAACTCATGTGACCGTCGATCCGTCTAGCGGGTCCGGTCGCAGGCGCCGCAGCCGTCGTCCCGTAAGGGGTGGCGGGTGTGTCACGGTCCCAACGACCGGATGGCGCTGTCCCCGCCGATCGTCCCCCAGGGGGGCGTACCTTGAAGGAAAGAACGATCACCACATTGATCACGCAGCCAGGTAACGCCCTGGTACGGGCTGACTACCAACGGCTGGCACTCAAACACATCGACGGGGTTGCAACCACAACCGACCGCGACGTCCTGGGCGCCAACACCATCGAATGGGCCCACGCCCTGCGGTACCTGCTGAAACAGGCCGACGCCGCCACCGAGCGGATCAAGGCGACGGTGCACGGTGTCGAGCGCAGCATCATCCTCGACGATTTCGCGGCCCACCGTCAGGCATTGCAGGACGCCCTGAACCAGTTGGTCGGCGAAGAGCGGGCCCCCACCAATGGGTCGATGCCATCCAGCGCGGATGAGGGTGACCAGTCGCCACTCCAGGCAAAAGAGGCAGACGATCCCCCGTCCACCGGTGTCACCGCCTTGCAATTGACCTACGACGACGGCGCGCTGGTGATCTGGGCCGGCGGAAACAAGGCAGATTCCGCCACCGTGGAAGAACTCTGGGAACGCTTGAAGGACTGCGGCGGCGCGGGGGTGTCCTGGCAAGGTCACCCCGGTTTGCCACTGCCCGACGGAACGCATGCGGTGGCCCTGGCCGCACCGATGAAGGCGACATTGGGTTGGCTGGTTTCGATGCGCGACAGCCATGACAATCCCGAGGTCGCGCCATCGGTGACATGGACTGCGCTTGCCGCCGCGCTGGCCGTCCGCTTGGTGGCGCAAGGACGAATGGTGCCCCAACTTCGCAAAGCCCTATCTGAGGGTGGGCGCAACCAATCCGGCAGAAACGACTACCAGGTCCACTGGGTCCCCGCGTTGATTGACAACGAGGAGTTCGCTGCGCTGTCCCGGGTCATGCCTGGCGCCGTGATGGGGTTGAGCAAGTCAAACGACCGTCGAGCGTTCACCGAAGAGGTGGTCGCCAGCGTCGTCGATGCCATCTGCACCGATGCGGCCGACCGGGTGGAAGTGCCTGCCGCCCCGCCGCGGGCCCGGTCCGCCACCGAGGTGGCCGAGACGATCCTTGCATTGATGAACGGCAAGCCCTTTGACGCCCCGGCGCAACGCGGTGGTGAACTCAGCAAGGGCCTTAGCACCTGGGCCAAACATGTGACTGGTACGGCCGATGTGACGCTGGTCTTGCAGTTGGACCCCCCCGACGAGGGCGACGCCTGGTACCTGCGCACAATGGTCAGCGGCAACAACCGCAAGCTTGAACCGGTCGATGCGGCCATGTCCAATGCCTCCCAGAACCGTCGCGAGCAGATCAAGGCAGAGTTGGACCGCCTGGAGGGCATCTATCAGCCATTGCTGCGCGGTAAGGCCGAACGGCGAGGCGAGGTGATCCTGAGCCAAGACGAAGCTTGGGACCTGATGACCGAAACCGGACCCATCCTCAGTGCCGCCGGCTTTGATGCCCGCGTACCACCACTCAGCCGTCGCAAACCCCGACCCGGTCTGAAGCTGACGTCGACAGATAGCCAGGAAACAGCCGTCGGCGCTCAGCAGTTGACGTATGTGAAGTGGTCGGCGGTGTTCGGCGATGTCGAACTGTCCGCCAAGGAGATCATGGATCTGGCCAGTGAGTCACGGCCCCTGGTCAAGGCCCACGGCCGTTGGGTGGAGTTGGACAAGGCTGACCTGGATGCCGCTGCGGAGGCCCTGGCCGAACGCGCCAACCAGACCCAGATGTCGGGCGCAGAGATGCTACGGCACGCCATGGGGTTGGAAGGCACGGTGCTGCAGGGCGGCATCGCGGTTGAGGGTGAGAGTTGGGCCGCCGACCTGCTGCGCAGTGCCGCCGATATTCCCGAGCACCCGCCCACCAGCCCGGAGGGATTCAACGGTGAGCTGCGCAGCTACCAGGCCGATGCGTTGGCCTGGCTGCGCTTTTTGAACGATGCGGGGCTTGGCGGGATTCTGGCCCTTGATATGGGGCTGGGCAAGACCCCGACATTGTTGGCCCACCTGGCCACCAGTTCCGATGAGGGACCGGCATTGGTCATCGCCCCTCCCGCAGTCGTGGGCAACTGGGCAGCCGAAGCCCAGAAGTTCACCCCGGGACTGAAAGTGACGGTTCACCACGGCTCCAACCGGGCCGGACCCCGAGAACTGACCAAGCAGATCCAGTCCACCGATGTGTTGTTGACCACCTACGGCACCGGCATGCGTGACCTGGACGCCCTGGAAGGCATCCAGTGGAGCAAGCTGGTCTTGGACGAGGGCCAGGCAATCAAGAATCCGACCAGTGAGACCGCGCAGCAACTGCGTAGGCTGCAGGCGCACAGCCGGATCATTTTGACGGGCACACCCATTGAAAACGGGCTGGGCGACCTGTGGGCGCTTCTGGACTTCACCAACCCGGGCCTGGTCGGTGACCGGCTCTCGTTCGTCACACAGCTGTCGCGCGCCTCCGAAGGTCGCTCGACCGCGGAAGAGGCCCTGCGGACCCTCAACGGGGTCATGGTGTATCGCCGGACCAAGGCAGAACCCAGCATCGCCGCAGAGCTACCGGACCGAATCGACACGCTGGACCACTGCGCCATGACCCCCGAGCAGATCGGGTTGTACCAGGCCGTCTTGGACCAGCTGATGATCGACACTGCCGACGATGACAGCCCCAAGAAGAAGGGGGCCGTCTTGGCCGCGATCACGGCACTGAAGCAGATCTGCAACCATCCCGTTGCGTACCGGGACGTCGACGACCGACCGCTTGAGGGA
>JBBSNE010000362.1:0-3182 GCA_038232815.1 Euzebyales bacterium
GGATTGGGTGGTGTCGGATCATGCCTGCTGCCGGGACGAGATGAAGTTCGGTGAGGACCGCGACGACGTGTTCCTCGCCAAATCCGGCTTCGGTGGTACCGAGTACCTGCTGCCAGGGTTGATCACCGAGGGACGGCGGCGGGGACTGGGCTACGGCGCCATAGCACAGCTGACCGCCGCCAAACCGGCGGCCCGATTCGGGCTGGGTCGCAAGGGGCAGTTGACCGTGGGCAGGGATGGCGATGTGGCCCTGGTCGACCCGGACAGCAGTTGGACGGTCCGCGCTGCGGACTCAGAGTCCACCCAGGAGTACACACCGTTTGAGGGGTTCGACATGGACGCCAAAGTGGTGCAGACCTTCCTCCGCGGCCGACAGGTCCTGCAGGATGGACAGATCGTGGGGGAGCCACGCGGACACTTCATCCACCGCCCGACCGCTGACGGATAAGACGCGCGTCAGGAATCCACGCCGACCTGGACGCCTCACTGGCGGCTGGGATTTACCGCCCGGGTTCACCGTTGTCGTACGCCTACGAGCTGAACTGCAGGGGTTTCAGCAGAGAGTCAAGTGACGCAGCTCGATCCAGCCTCGCCGCCTCGTCGATGAGATGCTGGGTGGTCTCGAGGTCCAACACGCGACCGGCGTTGTCTGAAAACTTGGTGGCCAGTTCTTCATCCGACAAGGGGTCCTGCGGACTTCCGCGATTGATCAGCCGCTCGATTTCGATCGTCTGCCCGTTGTGCAACGTCGCCGTCAGCACCGCCGGGAACTGGTTGGGAAATATGTCGTCACAGCGCGGGTCCGAGCCGACGGTGATGCGGGACATCAGCTCGCGACGCACCGCGTCGGTTGCCAACTCATCGGTGAAATCGTCCAGCCCGACTTCCAATCCGCCTCCTCCCAACAGTCCTGCGACCACGGCGTAGGGGCCTGAGAACTGCGCTGCATATCCCGTGGGGGGTGCTTGTTTGACCTCAAGCGGCTGTCCGATCGTTCGGACGGTTGGATCGGCCACGCCCAGGTGGATGGTCTGGACCTGCTCGGGGCTGACGCCGTCCCGCCGCAATTGCGCGGCGGCATCGATCCCAGTGTGGGTGAAATGGTTGGCGGGATAAGGCTTGAAGAAGATGTCGGGGACTTCCCAGCGGGTGCCCAGATCATCGAAGACCGTGAGGTCGCCTTCTGTGTGCAAAAAAGCTTGGAAGAAGCCGAAACGACCTTCCAGGGCCGTTGGAGGACCGGTAATGCCCCCCTCCACCATCTCCGCCGCGGTCACACCTGCGTGCGCCGCCCAACCGCAATGAACCCGCTTCACGGTCCCACCTGTTCGGTTTGCCTCGATCACGCCGCTGGACATCGAGGCGGCGACACCGATGGTGTCGGTCAGGCTCGCGGCGTCCAGTCCGTGCAGCATTCCCGCCGCGACCGCGGCACCGATGGTTCCACAGATGGAGGTGGCGTGTTGGCCATGTTCGAAGAACAACGAGTTGCCTGCGGTGCGGTCATATCCGACCATGCCCAAACGGACACAGATCTCCAATCCTGCGGCGATGGCGTTCATGACCGCCGGCCCACTGGCGTCGGTTGCCTGGCCCACCGCGAGCGCTGCCGGGATGACCGCGGCGCTGGGATGCAAGATGCTGGGCAGATGGGTGTCGTCGTAGTCCAGGGAATGGGCCAGGGTGCCGTTGTTCAGTGCGGCTGATGCTGTGGGCAGTCGAATGGGCAGGCCGATCGCGGTGGCCTCTGTCGCTCCGCCTCGGGTGGACACGACCGTGCGGATTGCGGCACTGGTGTCAAGAGGCGTTGCGGCAATCGCGATTCCCAATATGTCCAGGATGCGTTGCCGGACACTTGCTGTGACGGCCGGCGGAAGGGGGGATTCGGTGCAGTGGACGGCGAAGTCGCCGATGCGCTGTGCCAGGGTGGGGTCGCTCATGTCGGGGTGGTGATGGCCAGCGCGCGGACCGGGGAACCGGTGGCGCCGACCAAGGGCAGCGCAATCGCAACGAACGCGAAGGTGTGGACGCCTGCCTCCGCCAATTCTTCCAGGGCCAGCGTCTCGACGATGTTGATGCCAGCCTCCATCAACAACACCCGATGGGCTGGCAGCACACTGTGTCCGGCACCAGGGACCAACTGCTCGAACGCGATCGTGTCGGCCCCGACGGCTGCGGGCTGGTGTGCGGCCAGCCATTGCGCCCCGGCAGTGGAGACGCCCGGCACCCCCGATTCAGTTCCCTGGTAGCGCTGGCGATCCTGCCAATGACGCCCCCACCCGCTGCGGACCAAGATGACGTCGCCGGCTTCTGGTGTGACGGACTGGGCGGCCACAGTGGCCTCCAGATCGTCTGGTGTGATCTCTTGGCCCGGCTCGCACAGCGGCAGGTCCAGTGCGGCGGGGACGTCCAGCAGCACTCCGCGGCCCAGGAGCAGCGGGATGTCCTGGGTTCCCCCGGTCATGAATCGCCCGCCAACCTGTTCGGCCTTCGCGTCAAGGTCTCCGTGCAGCCTGCCGTCCTGCGAGACATGGGCCAACGCGTCGATGTGTGTGCCGACATGGGTACCCATGACGATGATGTCGTTTGCGGCCGATGCCCCGTCGGCACGAACCATGTCGCCGTGCCGCCGTGGCAAGGAATGCCAGTAGGCCGGATGGTTCGGTGACTGCGGCATGCCGATCTCATAGGGCCGCGCCAGGTCATAGATCGTCCGCGGCCCCGCCAGTGCCGCGATCAGTGGTTGGACGGCAGCGGTCATACGACGATCCCACGGGCTCGCAGGTCATCGAGCGCCTCTACGTCCATCCCCAGTTCGTCTCGCAGAATGGTGTCGGAGTCAGCACCCAGTGACCGGCCTGTGTGGCGGATGCGTCCAGGTGTCTCGCTCATGCGATACAGCACATCGTGCATGCGCAGCGGACCCAGGTCAGGATCGTCGATTGCGGGGATCATGCCGGTGGCCAGGACATGCGGATCCTCCAGCAGCTCCTCGGGTCCATAGACAGGCGCAACCGCTGCCCCGGCCTCGGCGAAGGCGTCCAACACCTGGTCCTGGGTACGTTCAGCGATCCACGAACCGACCATGTGGTCCAGTTCGTCGGCATGTTCGGCCCGTTGGCTACCCGTGGCAAACCACTCCTGGTCGATCACCTCGGGATGCCCGACGAGGGTCATGACCC
>JBBSNE010000363.1:0-3174 GCA_038232815.1 Euzebyales bacterium
CGCGAGCACGACGTGGCTGTATGAGTGACGTCCAACAGCGTCTGACTGACCTGGTGTTGGACCTGTGCGGGATGCCCTGTGTGACGGGGGAGGAGGGCCCGATCGCCGATTGGTTGGCCGACCGATACGCCCAAGCCGGTGACATGGTGATGCGAGTCGGTCATTCGATCGTCGCCGCCCCGGGTGAGGATGCAGGAGATGACCGGCCGACGGTGCTGCTGGTGGGGCACAACGACGTCGTCCCTCCCACCGACGCAGACCGTGAACCTCGACTTGAGGGTGAGTGTTTGGTGGGGCGGGGTAGCAGCGATATGAAGTCTGGACTGGGTGTGGCGATGGACGTGTTTGAGGATGAGGCCCTTCGCAGAGGTCCGTATCGTCTGGTGCTGGTGGCCTATGCCGGCGAAGAAGGGCCACACGACGGCAACGAGTTGCGTCAGGTGCTGGAAGCCGTACCGGGGCTGACCCAGGCGGCCTTGGCCATTGTCACCGAACCGACCGATCTCGAAGTGCAGCTTGGTTGCATGGGTGCGGTTCATGCCGAGGTCACCATTACCGGACAGCAGGCCCACAGTGCCCGCCCGTGGCATGGCGACAACGCGCTGACCAAGGCCGGCGAATGGCTGGCCGGTTGGCGCGGCCGGGACCCGGTCGATGTCCAGGTTGATGGCCTGACGTACCGCGAAGTGACCAATCCCACGCAAGGCTGGACCGACAACGCCCGCAACGTCATTCCGGGCGCGTTCACTGTGAACGTCAACTACCGCTACGCACCCGACAAGACCCCGGCCCAGGCCGAGGAAGTACTGCGCGATCAGATCGGTGCGGTCCATCAGGTCGTGGTGACCGATCTGGCCCCCGCGTGCCCTCCCGCACGTGCCGATCGGCTGGTTGAAGCGTTCGTCAGTGCCGTTGATGCCACGGTCGCGCCCAAGCAGGCCTGGACCGACGTCGCGCGCTTTGCCGAGGTCGGCGTACCGGCCCTGAACTACGGTCCTGGCCTGACCGCGCAGGCCCATCAGAAGGGCGAATACGTCCCGGTGGCGAATCTGAAGCCTGCCCGTGAGGCGCTGGCCCGCTTCCTTTCGGTCTGACCGCCCCAGGGCCCACGGTGCCGGCGAACGGGTGCCCTGCGGCACATCCACAGTGATGTCGCACCGCAAGGCAATAATGGCCAGTACCCATGGTTGAGTATTCCGCGAAGTCCATCAGCGTCCTCGAGGGTCTTGAGGCCGTTCGCAAGCGCCCCGGTATGTACATCGGGTCCACCGACCTGCGTGGTCTGCACCACTTGGTGTGGGAGGTGGTCGACAATGCCGTCGACGAACACCTTGCCAGCCGGTGCAAACGAATCACGGTCACGATTCGCAAGGACGGCGGGATCGAGGTGGCCGACGACGGGGCCGGGATCCCGGTTGAGAACCATGAGAAGGAGAACAAGCCCGCCGTCGAGGTCGTGTTGACCAAACTGCACGCGGGCGGCAAGTTCGACCAGCAGGCTTACGCCGTTTCCGGTGGCCTGCACGGGGTCGGGGTCTCG
The DNA here is from genome assembly GCA_038232815.1 of Euzebyales bacterium. Lineage (GTDB taxonomy): Bacteria > Actinomycetota > Nitriliruptoria > Euzebyales > Euzebyaceae > Euzebya. Next base: position 1,541 of record JBBSNE010000363.1, read on the forward strand.
GTTGTCAACGCCCTGTCCATCAAGACCCAGGTCGAGGTCAGCCGTGGCGGCGCGGTTCACGCGATCCAGTTCAAGCAAGGCAAGCGGACCAAGAAACTCGAGGTGATCGGCACCTCCAAGAAGACCGGCACCGTCGTGCGGTTCTGGCCCGACCCAGACGTCTTCGACTCCGTCGAATTCGAGGTCGAGACGATCCTGACCCGTCTGAAGGAAACGGCGCTGCTGAACCCGGGCTTGCGGATCGATTTCGCCGACAAACGCCCCGCCACGCAGGGCGGTGGAACCAGGAAGACCTTCAAGTTCACCCACGGGCTGGCTGACTTCGTCAGCGATCTGCTGGCCGGGCAGGACGCGTTGCTCAGCAAACCGTTGGTGATCTCGCGTGCAGAGGAGTTCGACGGCCGCCAGATGGCGTGCGACATCGCCGTGACCTGGCTTGAGACGGGCCATTCCGAACGCACCCGCTCATATGTCAACATCATCCGGACCCCCGACGGGGGGGCGCATGAGGAGGGGTTTCGCAAGGCCCTGACCCGGACCCTCAACAAATGGGGTGAGGACCAATCACGTCTGTTCGTCCAAAAGGGCCCCCAGTCGGTCAGCGGCGATGACCTGAGAGAGGGCATGATCGCCGTGATCAGCGTCAAGATGCCCGACCCGCAGTTCGAGGGGCAGACCAAGGGGCGCTTGGGCAGCGCGGTCATGCGCAAGTTCGTCGAGAAGGCGGTGAACGAATCCGTGGGGGAGTGGTTGGACGCCAACACCGGCGACGGGCGTCGGATCATCGGCAAGGCCCTGCTGGCAGCCAAAGCCCGGCAGGCCGCCAAGGCCGCCCGTGACCTGACGCGCCGCAAGGGGATCTTGGACGCCAACTCGGCCGGGCTGCCGGGAAAGCTTGCCGACTGCTCCTCACGCAACCCCGAGGACTCGGAGCTGTACATCGTGGAGGGGGACTCCGCCGGCGGGTCATCCAAACAGGGACGGAACCGCGACATCCAGGCAATCCTCCCACTTCGGGGCAAGGTGCTGAACGTCGAGAAGGCGCAGCTTCGCCGGGTACTGGCGAATGAGGAGATCGCCAACGTTATCAAGGCCATCGGTACGGGGATCCACCCCGAGTTCGACATCTCGAACCTCCGCTACCACAAAATAATTCTAATGGCCGATGCAGATATTGATGGAGAGCACATCACCACGCTGCTGTTGACGTTTTTCTATCGGCTGATGCCTGACCTGATCGACAAGGGTCATGTCTTTTTGGCGCAGCCACCGCTGTACCAATTGCGCAAAAAAGCCACCGTTGAGTACGCCATGAGCGACAAGGAACGCGACCAGATCCTCCGCAAGGTCTTCAAGACCGACCCGAAGGACCCCAAGGGTGTCGAGGTCAACCGGTTCAAGGGCTTGGGTGAGATGGACCCCGACCATCTGTGGGAAACCACCATGGACCCGCAACGACGAACGCTCCTACGGGTCGGCATCGAGGATGCAGCAAGCGCTGAGCGGATCTTTGCGTTGCTGATGGGCAACAGCGCGGCTGATCGGCGGATCTGGATCGAGGCCAACGCCGAGTACGCCGAGAACCTCGACATCTGAGGCGATACGGAGCCCCGACCCACCTATGAACTTGGTGC
>JBBSNE010000364.1:0-3172 GCA_038232815.1 Euzebyales bacterium
CAAGTAGCTGGTGGCAAACCGGTGATACGCAGGCTGCTCGACGAACGCCCGCCGGGCGGAGGACAGCATCGTGGCAATGTCCAGCATGAACGGCCCCCATCCACAGTCGTCGAAGTCGATGAGTGCCACACCTCCATCCGGTGTGACTATGACGTTCTCGCGGTAAAGGTCAGCATGGATCAATCCCTGGTCGAGGTCCGTCCCAATGGCCTGCAGGGTTGCGTCACAAACTGCATCCAGGGTCTTTGAGTCACCGGTCAGCCAAGCCGCATTTGGGCCGGATAGCGTGTCCGTTGCCGAATCAGCGTGGTGAAACACCGCTGCCGGTGACCAGCTCGGACGCGTAAAACCTTCCGGCGGGGCAAAACCCGCAGCGTGGTCGTGAAGCGCCGCGGTGACGGTCCCCAGTTTGGCCGCGAGGGATGGCATTTGACCCCGTGGGGGAATCTTGCCCGGGATCCATTCGAACATGACGGCCGTTGCCGCGACCTCCAGGTGCGGGGAGTCGACGTCCACGACAGGCGCCCCGAAACGCGTCGGCACCGGACAGGGAACCCGAACTCTGCTGTCGCGCAGCAGCGCTTCCATCCATCGCAACTCACTGACCTGTTCGTCAGTGGTTCGTCCATTGCGGATGCTCAGCCGCAGGGTTCGACGCCCGTCGCCGCTGACAATCACATAGACGGCGTTGTCTTCGTATCGCAACAGGCGGGCGGTGGGCTGGATCAATCCGTAGGACGCATAGACCTCCGGCAGTACCCGCCGTAGCCGGCGAAGTTGCGCGCCCCGCGTGAGTGACCCCAGCGGCTGCACCGCTCAGCGCTGCCAGGAGATACGGGCGGTAGCTGTGGCTTGTTCGCCTGGCTCCAGCACGTGTTCGTCCCCAAGTTCCCGGTTGAACACGTCAGGGGCGGCCGACTGAGGCTCGATGCACAGCGCGTTCGGCCGTTCGTTGAAGATCACCCACTGGTCCATGTCGCTGGTGACGGTCAACGTCAGCAGTCGGGGCCAGGTGATTCCGGGGGACTGGCGCATGCCGGTCATGCAATCGTCCCAGGGCCCGTTTCCTGGCGGAACCAGTTCCCCGGTGGGTATCCCCTCGTCGTCGAGCTCCCACAGGGACTCCGCATCGACCTGCAGGTCGGCCGCTCGCCCGTCGATATGACGGTTGAACCACGGATGCCAACCCAGCATGAACGGCATCGCCTGCTCGCCCGCGGTCAGCCGCAGGCGTAGGTCCACGCCGTCGTCGTCCAGGCCAATCGTGTGCGCGACATGGCCGCCGAACGGCCAGCGCTGGTCCAGATCGCATTCCATTGTGGTCTGTCCGTCCGCCTCGGAGGTGACGTCCCATGCCCGGGTGTAGGCCACCCCGTGAACGGCGTGGGGGGGCATGTCGATCGGCATCTGGAGCTGCCGGCCACGAAACGAGAATCGGCCGTGACGGATACGCCCGGCCCACGGCACCATCGGAAAGATCCCCCAACCGATGGGGGAGGGGTCTTCGGTGACCAGCAGCTCGTGGTCCCCGATCTGGAGAGAGGCAACGCGCCCGCCGTTGGCGGGGTCGAGGGTGAGTCGGGCATCACCGTTGGTCTGTGTCACCAGGCTCATATGTGGCCGAAGCATAACCCGCCACGAGAAGACCTTGACTCTCCCCCCAGGGGAGCATCAATCATGCAGCGTATGGACGACAACGACCCGCTCATGGCCATCGGAACGTTCTCGCGGGCGTCGTTGCTGTCGCTCAAGGCGTTGCGCTCCTATCATGAACTGGGGCTGTTGATACCAGACGACGTCGACGGCGCAACGGGCTATCGCTACTACCGCGTGTCCCAGCTGATCGATGCAGCGGTGGTGAAGCGTCTGCGTGATCTGGACCTGCCGTTGAAGGACATCGCCGAGGTCGTGCGGGCCCGTGATCCGGAGGTGACCCGGAAGGTGATCGCTGAGCACGAAACGGTCATGCGTGCGCGGCTCACCGAGGTCACCCGGATCGTCGATGAACTGCAAGAGGCCATGGACCGCCCCAGCATCCACACACCGGTTCATGTCCGGGAAGAGTCGGCGGTTCATGCCCTCGCCCATGTCGGCCAGGTGGATGACGCGGACTACGCCCCCTTCTTGGACCACGCCTTCGCTGCGTTGTGGACGGCCGTGCAGATGACCGGCGCGGTGCCGCTGGGCCAAGGTTCGGCGCGATATCCCGCCGAGGTTCGGACCGATAATGAGCCCGTGGAGGCGTATATCCCCATCCGCGAGCCCGTCATGCTCACTGACCAAGCGCAGGCGTTGCATGTGGTGCTGGCCGTTGCTCCAGAGGCGACGTGTGCAGTACTGACCCACGCGGGTCCGTATGACACGATCAGCGATTCCTATCGCCGACTTGGTGCCTGGGTCGCTCAGCATGCGGCCACCGCACAACAACCGGTTCGCGAGCACTACGTCGTCAGTGTCGACCCCGACACGCGACAGTTGCTACCCGCGGAGCAATTGCGTACCGACATTGCCTGGCCATTGTGCCCGACAGCGTCACCTGACAGGGAGAGAACCATCAACCATGACCGTATCCATCCACGCCATCACCATGGACTGCGACCAGCCCAGCCGGGTGGCTGACTTCTGGTCACAAGCAACCGGTCGTCCACTTGACCACGACCCGGCCCCAAGTCCGTTCTTCGCCTCACTCGGCCGTTCGAATCCAGACGGCCAGCCGGCCATGATGTTCATCAAGGTGCCCGAGGGCAAGGCGGTGAAGAACCGTGTGCACCTCGATCTGCAGACCGAGGATCGCGAAGCCGAGGTCGTCCGCTTGATCGAACTGGGTGCGACCGTCCATTCCGAGCATGACGAATGGGGGGTTCGCTGGACGACGATGACCGACCCAGAAGGCAACGAGTTCTGCGTCGCCAGTCACGGTTGACGAGATTTCAGGTCACGGTCACTCGACGATGTCGGTCGGCGAGCACCCGTTCAGGCACAGCAGGTCCACGTAGCTTGCCGGATCCGTGGTGCCGGAAAACCGCCGTGCCAACGAGGCCGCCGCCCGGAGGGGGTCGTCCTCGCGGCTGCCGGGCATCCCGACGGCACCACGTATGTCGTGTTCACAGGTGATCACGTCAAGCACCTCTGCAGGTAGCCGTTGACCGCCCTTGGTCAATAGCACCTCGAA
>JBBSNE010000365.1:0-3171 GCA_038232815.1 Euzebyales bacterium
CTGGCTGAAACCTTGATGATCAGCGAGGAAGCCAGGGACCTCGGCTACAGCGCCGCCTGGGTGGATGAAGTCGTCGGCCATGACGCCTTTGCCCTGCTGGGGGCATTGGCCGTCCGCACCGATCTGGACCTGGGTGTGGCGGTAGTGCCGGTACAAACCCGATCCGCGTTTGTCCTGGCCCGGGCTGCACTGACCCTCGCGGAACTGACCGGCGGCCGCTTCAGCCTTGGGATCGGGGCGTCGTCAGAGGTTCTGGTCAGCCGGTTCGCCGGACTGCCGTATGACAAACCGTTGACCTATGTACGCGAGATGGCGACGGCGCTGAAACCCATTCTGGCGGGTGAGCGGGCCACATTCGACGGTGAGAAGGTCACCGTCCACGGGTTCAAATACGGGTTACCTGCACCCACCCCGGTACCACTGTTGCTGGGGTCGCTGAACCCCAAATCGCTGCAGTTGGCCGGGGAGGTGGCAGACGGGGTGTGCCTGAACCAGATGGCACCGGAGCATGTCTCCAAAATGATGGCGGAGGTCCACAAAGGCGCCAAGGCAGCGGGGCGCACGCTGCCGGACGACTTCCCTGTCGTTGCACGCCTGATGACGGTCGTCACCGATGACCCCGACAGCGCCACCGAAAAGCTGAAACAGAACTTCGCCCCCTACGCGGCCACGACCGGGTACAACCGCTTCTTCCGCTGGCTCGGGTACGCCGAAGAGGCTGATGGCATCGCGGCCGCCTCCGATCGTGGTGACAAAGCGGGGATGGTGGCAGCCTATTCTGACAGGATGGCCGCCGACGTGCTGATCGTCGGCGATGAGGAGTATGTGGCGTCCAGAGTGCGGGAATATCTGGACGCGGGGGTCACCACGGCCGCCATCGAGCCGTTGGCGCCCGGGCCCAAGGAGGTAAGGCGAACTCTTCGTGCGGCTGCCGGTGCCCTGGAGAGTCACTGACATGGATGTCGGACTTGTCTACTTCCCCACCGACAGTTCGATCGATCCGGTGACCCTGGGACAATTGGCGGAAGATCGCGGGTTCGAGTCGTTGTTCGTCACCGAACACACCCACATCCCAGTCGAGCGCGCCTCGCCCTACCCCGCGGGTGGCCCGCTGCCCGAGGAGTACCGTCGGACCTGGGATCCGTTCGTCGCCTTGACCGCGGTGGCGGCCGCGACGGATCGGTTGTTGATCGGCACCGGCATCTGCTTGATCGTCGAGCATGACCCGATCGTGTTGGCCAAGACGGTCGCGACCCTGGTGAACCTCAGTGAGGGCCGGTTCGTCTTCGGTGTCGGGCCGGGTTGGAACGCGGAGGAGATGGCCAACCACGGCACCGACTTCGACACTCGGTTCGCGTTGATGCGGGAACGAGTGCAGGCGATGCGGAGGATCTGGGAGTCCGAGCAGGCGGAGTTCCATGGCGAGCTGGTCGACTTCGATCCGATCTGGCAGTGGCCCAAGCCGCGCCACCCGGTCCCGGTGCTGCTGGCTGGCGGCGGGCCGACCGTGCTCGACAGGGTGGTCGACTACGCCGATGGCTGGATCCCCATCGGTGGGCGGGGCGGGACGCTGGCGGAACGGCTGCCCCAGTTGCAGACCAAGGCGGCCGAGGCAGGGCGAGATGCACTACCGGTGACGGTCTATCAACCAGGCCCCCGGCCCGAACTGCTTGACACCTATCGCTCGTTGGGGGTCACCCGGGTCCTGTGTGCGTTACCGGCCGAAACAGCCGATGAGACGATTGACCGCGTCGACCGTTACGCCCGAACACTGCTGTAGAGGTCAGGAGACGTCGACGTCGCCCTTCATCCCGGCGCCGTAATGGCCGGGCTGATGACAGGCGAACTGCAGTTCACCGGCCTCGGCGAAATGCCAGGTGATCTCCTTTGTCTCACCCGCCGCCACGGAGATGCCGTTGGGTTCGTCCTCCATCATCATCTCACCGCTCTCCACCATCTCTTTCATCTCTTCTTCGTGCTCGTCTTGCAGCGCTTGGTCACCGAGGACGAACTCATGCACCAACTCCCCGTCGTTGGTCACCTCGAACGTGACGGTCTCCCCCGCCTCGACCTGAACCGTGGCGGGGTCGAACGCCAGCGTGTCCAGCGCCGTGACCTGCACCGTGCGGTCAGCGTCGGCAGCATCGGCAGGCTCCCCGAACGCAAATGGCCCATGGTCGTCGTCCATGTCCATCTCCTCGTCCTCCATCTCCTCGTCCATGCCTTCTGCCATGTCTTCGTCCATGGCTGTGTCGGATGGGGAGGTGTCGCTGGTCTGGGCATCGTCAGATTCGCTACAGGCGCCCAGCAACAATGCGAACATCAAGGCGACAACGGGCCAGGCGGGCCAGATGGGCATTGGTCTCTCCTTCGACGTGGTGAGAGCACCAACGATACGCTCCCGTCGAGTAGGCCTCAGTTGAAGAGCAATGGGATGAGGAGTTCGACAATGCGGTCGCAAGCCGCAGGGGGCAGGTCATGGCCCATACCCTCGATGACCTGCATCTGAGCCCCAGGGATGGCGTCGGCTGTCGCCTGCCCCGCCTGCACCGGGATCAGCGGGTCGACGGCACCGTGGATGATCAATACGGGCGCGTCGATCGTTCGCAGGTCAGCGGTGCGATCCCCATCAGTCAGGATCGCGTGGTACTGGCGTAGGAAACCGTCGGGGTTCAGACCCCGGTCGAAGGCCTGTCCGATCGACGTTGTCTGCCACTCCTCGTCCTGGGCCAACGTTGTGCTGCCAAGAACTTCTCGTTTGCCGAGGAGAGAATCGACGTAGGCCTTGCGATCATTCACGGGGGCTGGCGTCAGCAGGGCTTCGGTCGCCGCAGGCGTGGGGGGCGGCAGCGTCGGATCGCCGGTTGTGCTCATGATGGAGGTCATCGACGCCACCCGATCTGGGTGTTCGATCGCCATCCGTTGGACAAGCATGCCGCCCATGGACACCCCGACGACGTGGGCCCGGTCGATTCCCAGGTGGTCCAGCAGGCCGATCCCGTCGGCAGCCATGTCGCTGAGGGTGTAAGGGGGTGGGAGCGGGGCGCCACTCTGCAGGCTGCCAAAGATCTCGGCCAGTCCATTGGCGGGGACGTGGTCGAACCAAGTCGACCTGCCGACATCGCGGTTGTCATACCAGATGACCCGAATTCCTTTCGCGGCAAGGGCATC
>JBBSNE010000366.1:0-3171 GCA_038232815.1 Euzebyales bacterium
CTGCACTGGCGTCGCTGGTGACGGGCCGGACGGTCCGTCCCGGTGTCGGCATGACCGGTGAGGTCACGTTGCAGGGCAAGGTCCTACCCATCGGTGGGGTCAAGCAGAAGGTGTTGGCCGCCCACCGCGCCGGCCTTGACACGGTGCTGTTGCCCAAGCGCAACGAGGCTGACCTGGACGACGTCCCCGAAGGCGTGCGTGAAGCGTTGACCATTCATTTGGTCGATGACGTCCGCGAGGTGCTGGAGTTGGCCTTGGACACTCCTGTTGTGGCGGACGCCGTGTAGGCCAGCCACCCCCAGAACGGCTTGTCGCCGTTGGGGCGCCCCAGCGACCCAACGGTCACAACCCGTGGTCCCGGGCCGGGCCACCCCTTAGCACGGCTTGTCGCCTTTGGGCGCCCCAGCGACCCAAACATCACAAACCTTGGTCCCAGCCGGGCCACCCCCGGCGCGGCTTGTCGCCTTTGGGCGCCCCAGCGACCCAAACATCACAACCCGTGCTCTCGGCCGACGAACCCCTAGCACGGTCGACTACATTAAGGGCGATGGCGCCGCCCCGCTCACACGCCGATCGAGTGGCCGATACGCACAGCCGCTTGGTCGAGGACCGCGATTGTTGGCTTGCCACCGCTGGCCCCGAAGGACCGTGGCTGGTGCCGCTGTCCTTCGCCTGGCATGACGAGCGCATCGTGATGGCGACGATGTCCAACGCGCGGGTTGTGGCCGACCTCACAGCGACTCCCTTCGTTCGAATCGCGTTGGACGGAACTCGGGACGTGGTCATGATCACCGGACACGCCCGTGCACACCAAATCGGGGACATCGATAGCGACACCCTGGCAGCCTTTCAAGAACAACTCGGTACCGACCCACGCGACTGGGCCGGCGTGGTGATCACCGTGACCCCTGACCGGATTCAGGCATGGCGTGAAGAAAACGAGTTGGAGGGTCGTGAACTGATGGCCGATGGGCAATGGCTGGCTGGCCATGAGTGATGGGCTCCGTGACTTCTCCGCCGCGCCCCGGCGTAGTCGATTCGAAGCTGCGCTCTTGGCCGCCGGCGCGGACGCCGAACCCGACGTGGTCGTCGATCGAAAGGTGGCGGCGATCGGGGGCATGTCGGGCACGGTGGTCGAGATCGGCCCCGGCCCTGGGACCAACCTGCGCTACTACGCCCCCGGGGTGCAGGTGATCGCGGTCGAGCCGAACCCCGCCATGCACGACCGGCTGCGCGCAGAAGCCCGCCGACACGATGTCGACCTGGATATCCGCACGGTCCACGGCGAACGCATGGATGTCGCTGATGGCCAGGCCGATGCGATGGTCGGCACGTTGGTGCTGTGCGGTGTGGACAATCCGACGCGGGTTATCACAGAGGTCAAACGCGTACTGAAACCCGGCGGTACCTACTTCTTCTACGAACACGTCCGGGCCCCTGAACGGACCATGACGCGCCTGGGACAACGCCTGGCCCTGGCCCCGCAACGGTGGCTGTTGAACGGTTGTGAGACCAACCGCGACACCGGCCTGCTGCTTGGGCAAGCCGGGTTCAACCAACTCCAGATCGACAAGATCGATATCGGCTGGTCCGCGGCGTGGACCCGCACCCGGATCATCGGAACCGCAACGCGCTGACCTATGCGGCAGTGTGGGCCTTCAGGTCCTCCAGACGACACCACTCCAACGTCAAGATGTGGGTCGACTCAAGCTTCACCTGGGGCGCGGCGCCAGCCTCGAACGCCTCTTGCCACCGTGGCGCGCACAGACACCAACTGTCCCCGTCGCGCAACCCCACGAAGCCGTACTGTGGCATCGGCGTCGACAGGTCGTTGCCGCACGACTTCGAAAAGGCCAGGAACTCATCGGTCACCACCGCGCACACCGTATGGACCCCCAAGTCACCCGTACCGGTGTTACAACACCCGTCGCGGTAATAACCGGTCATGGGATCGGTCGAGCAGGTCTGTAGGTCGGTGCCCAGCACGTTCTTGGCCATGGCTTCAGTATGACGGGGCTTTAATATGACGGCTCTGGCACCCGCAACGCTGTGGGCAAAGGCCTGTGGCGTTGCAACTGTGGGACGAACGTAGATGACGATAGATTTGCAGCGTGCAAGCCAAGTGGGCCGTTTCCTTGCTTCTCGTTCTGGTGCTTTCGGCATGTGGTGGGCTGCAGCAGCAAACCGCGGATCTGAGTCAAATCCTGGCGGCGGACCCGGCTGCGGAAGACCGACGCAGATGAACTGCTCGGCCCGCCAGAAGACGTTGGTGGTCGGATAACCAACGGCTGTGCGGATCAAGAAGCGGGGCCAGGACTCCTCAGCCTGCGGGATGCCATCGCGCCCAGCGATGATGAAACGTCATGTCATCCGTGATGGACGACGTGATCTATGCGGTAAATGCTTCGCTACCAACGAACCATCTGACAATCCGAACCTGCCGGGGGCGCAAGCCCTCCGATCATCCTTTCAAACGGCCGTGGTTTTTGTTAGTCAGGCCAGCTGAAGTCCTACTTCTGGGCCAGACCAACGAGGTTTGATCGACGTTGGTCGATCGTGCGGACCTGCTAGGCAGACGACGCGGTCGAACGCTCGTGGACCATCAGCAACAGCAACATGAAGGGGAGCACTTCCGGGGAACGACTCGGCAGATCAGGGTGAAAGGTCAGGTCGGCACGGCGGTGGTGCACCCTCATCACGATCAGAGGATGTTCCGGGTCGCCCACAGTGAAACGCAGCGGAAGGGCGATCTTGCGCGTCACGGGATGGCTGGACCCATCTCTGGCCGTCATGGTGCCCTTCCAACTGAAGGCCCCTCCGAGTCGCGCATGCAACACCGTGTTGCCGGCGCCGTCTGTCACCTGAAACGTCTTGGTAAATATTCCACGGCTTACAAGCTCGAAGGGCTGGCCCTGGATCACCGCGTTAGCACTTCGCATGAAGAAACTGGTCCGGTTGAACTCCCCTCGTGGCGCGCTGTCATGGTCCAGCAACGTCCAACGACGACCCTTCTGATGAGCCCATGTCGCGGTGAGGAACATGCCCAATCAGTGTTGCGCAGACGCGTCCTGTTGCAACAATCGCAGCAACAGCACTGCGGGGAACAGGAAAAGTACAGAGTTCACGGATGTTGTTCGTCACCGCTTGGGTGCCGGCAACGGCGGTGTCCAA
>JBBSNE010000367.1:0-3158 GCA_038232815.1 Euzebyales bacterium
ATCAGGGTCAGGTTCAGCCGCCACCACGCCATAGCGGGACAAGGCCGCGTCCCCGAACTCCATGACCGCGATGACAGAACGTCCCGACTCCTCACAGATGTCCACCATCCGTTGCAGCAGACGCTCCTCTTCGCCAATCAAGTCATCACCCAGTAACACCGCGAACGGTTCGTCGCCGACATGATGACGCGCACAGCCGATCGCATGACCCAGACCGAGGGGCCGCCCCTGCCGCACATAGTGGACAAAGGCCAGGTTCGTCACGGCCTGCACGGCCGCCAACAGATCCTCTTTGCCGGTGGCCGACAGTTGCCGCTCAAGCTCAACGGCGTGATCGAAATGGTCCTCCAGTGCACGTTTGCCGCGGCCGGTCACCATCAAGATGTCGTCCAGGCCGGCCTTTACGGCTTCTTCCACCACGTACTGGATGGCTGGCTTGTCGACCAGGGGCAACATCTCCTTGGGCTGAGCCTTTGTGGCGGGAAGAAACCTGGTTCCCAGCCCGGCTGCGGGGATGACCGCCTTGCGTGCACGCACCTGTTGACCTTCGTTCGACAATTGAGCCTCCACTGGCGGCATGCTAGGCGATGGATGCCCGATTTACCCATGCCGGACCAGCAGCCGTTCGCCGCCGTCCGCGACCACCAGAAGATGCTCCTGCGGGAGCACGCAAGCAGCTTGCGTTCGTCGATGACCGACGCCGAACGCCACGAGTTGTCCGACCGCATCAAGCCACACCTTCTTGAGCTGATCGCAGCACGTGAGGGGGTCCAAAGCGTCGGACTGTATGCAGCCATGGCGGGGGAGATCGACGTTGATGGGCTGGTCGACCCATTGTTGGCCCGCGGGCTGGTCGTGGCCTATCCACACGTGATCGACAAGACCGTCATGGTCTTCCGAGCGGTCGAGGCGCCACCGCAGAGGCCAGGGGGGACACTCTCGATCCGCGAGCCTGCCGGCGACCGTCCGGTCGTTGATGTCCTTGATCTTGCAGTTGTGCCTGGCCTGGCCTTCGATCGACGTGGCGGGAGGGTGGGCCACGGCGCCGGCTACTACGACCGTTGGCTGGCCCAGCGTCCACAGACCTTCACCATCGGGGTCTGCCCCGAGCAACTGCTGGTCGATCGTGTCCCGGTTCGACCCCATGACGTGCCTATGGCTGCAGTAGTGACCCAGGCCGGCGTGTACCGTTGAGCACTCATGCCGACCTATGAATATGAATGTTTGCCGAACAAGCACCGTTTTGAGGTGAAGCAATCCTTCACCGACGATTCCCTGACCGAATGCCAAGTCTGCGGAGAATCCGTTCGCAAGGTGTTCAGCGCTGCGGGCATCGTGTTCAAGGGCTCGGGCTACTACGTCAACGACAGCCGTAAGGCAGCCAACGGCAAGGCAGCGTCCAAGGGGTCGGAAGATGGATCCTCGGCCAAGGACGACTCCTCTTCGAAGTCCAAGGACGCCTCGACCTCCGACAAGGAGTCGTCGTCGCAGGGTGACGGTGGGTCGGGCAGTTCGTCGAAGGCCGAATCCAGCTCTGGTTCCAAGGCCTCAAAAGCGGAGTAGCCGTGGTCCCACCACATCCCGACGTCCAGATCAGGGTTGGCATCTTCGGTGGGTCGGGGTTCTACTCGTTCCTGGGCGACGTTCAAGAGGTTCCGGTGCAAACCCCGTACGGGCCACCGTCGGCGACGGTGACGGTCGGCCAGGTCAAGGGCCGGTCCGTCGGGTTCATGCCACGACATGGCGCCGACCATTCGCTTCCGCCGCACAAGATCAACTACCGGGCCAACGTGTGGGCGATGAAACACCTTGGGGCCACCGACATGATCCTGCCGTGCGCCGCCGGCAGCTTGGACCCAGACATCGCCCCGGGATCCTTTGTCATCGCCGACCAGGCGGTCGACCGGACCAGCGGACGGGACTCGACCTTCTACGACGGTCCGCGCACCGTCCACGTCGCCTTCGCCGACCCCTACGACGCCGAGATGCGGTCCGTTGTGTTGCAACAGGCCGGCGAATTGGGCATCGAAGTCCATGATGGCGGCACCATCGTGGTCATCAACGGACCCCGTTTTTCGACCAGAGCCGAGTCGCAGTACTACGCCCGGCAGGGCTGGCAGGTCATCGGTATGACCCAGTTCCCCGAGGTCACGTTGTGCCGCGAGCTTGAGATGGCCGCGCTGAACATCTCCCTGATCACCGACTACGACGTGGGGTTGTCCGATGACCCCGGCATCGCCGAGGTCACCCATGCCGAGGTGCTGAAGACCTTTGAGGCCAACAACGAGCACTTACGCGACCTGTTGTTTGCCATCATCCCGGCCCTGCCGCTGTCAGCCGACCGACCGGCCCTGCACGCGTTGGACGACGTCCCTCACTGAATAGGGGTTGACTCTCACGCAACGGGAGGGGCCACAGTGGGCGTTGTGGCCGGAACGTCCGGCCCGCATCCGGTCAGAAAGGACCTGCGATGCGCACCGTCTCAGAGGTGGCCGAACTGGCTGGCGTCACCGTCCGCACGCTGCATCACTACGACGACATTGGTTTGTTGGCCCCCAGCCAGCGCACCGCTGCCGGCTACCGGCTGTACAGCCGTGAGGACCTGCTGCGGCTGCAACAGATCATGTTCTGGCGTGCGCTTGGACTGCCATTGGCCCAGATCCAACAACTTTTGGATGACGCTGACTACGACCGAGTCGACGCGCTGACCCAGCAACGGGCCATGTTGGCCGAACAGTTGGATGAGGTCAGCGCGATGCTGAAGGCCGTGGACGAGGCGCTGGAAGAAGCTCAAGGAGGAACCCCCGTGGAAGAAGACAAGATGTTCGAGGCGTTCGACAACGCCCAGTACGCCGAAGAGGTTCAAGACCGATGGGGCGACACCGACGCCTACCGGCAGTCCCAAGAACGCGCCAAGCATTGGACCGATGCTGACAGACAACGGATGGTCCGTGAGGGCGTCGAGCATACCAAACGCATGGCCGAGGTGATGCAACAGGGCGTGGCGCCGGACTCCGAGCAGGCCATGGATCTGGCTGAGGAGGCACGGCGCGGAATCGATGAGCAGTTCTATGACTGCTCCAAGGAGATGCACGTCAACCTGGGTGAGATGTATGTCCAAGACCCCCGCTTCACCCACTACTACGACCAGCATGCCG
>JBBSNE010000368.1:0-3125 GCA_038232815.1 Euzebyales bacterium
CGGGTCACCGACGAGTTCATGCAGGCGGTCGTCGAGGATGCCGAGTTCAGCCTGCGTACGGTCACGACCGGTGAGGTCGCAAAGACCATGCCGGCCCGGGACTTGATGAACCAGATCTCCGAGGCCGCTTGGGCGTGCGCGGACCCGGGCATCCAGTACGACTCGACCATCAACGACTGGCACACCACCCCCAACGCGGGGCGGATCAACGGCTCTAACCCGTGCTTCCCGGGTGATGCTCGGGTCCACACCGACAAGGGTTTGGTGCCGTTTGCCGAGATGATCGACCGGGTCAACGACGGTGAGACGTTCAACGTCTACACCCACGACGTGACCAACCTCGACCAGCCTGAACAGGTCGTCCACGTCACCTCGCCTGAAGCGTTCATGATCACCGGTCGCAACCCGATCGTGAAGTTGCGTCTGTCCAACGGCGCCGAGTTGCGTTGCACCCCCGGGCACAAGATCTTCACCGCGAACCGCGGTTACGTCCCCGCCGACGAGTTGACCCCCGAGGACAGCGTTCGCCTTCTGGACCTGTCTACCCCCGCAACGTCCGCTGATCTTGCCCTGCCCCAGGCAGCCGTTGAAGCGGCGGTCGCGCGACGTAAGGGCGATCGGCCGGCCATGACGTTGGCGCTGCCCGAGAAGTGGTCTGAAGAGATGGGCCACTACCTGGGATGGCTGACCGGTGATGGTTCGATCAGCGGCAACACCGCGGCCACGATTTACGGTTCCGAAGAGGATCGCGAGCACATCTTGCCGCGCCACCTTGACCTGGTGACGCAGTGGAACGACGGTCGGGCACCGAAGTTGTCAATGCAAGCCAACGGAACGGTCCGACTGCGCCAAAGCCGCCGGGCCATCCGAGCCTTTCTTGAGGCGCTGGGTCTCAGCGATGCCCACGCCGCCGACAAGCGAATTCCTCCTAGCATCTTCCAGGCGCCGACGCAGGTCATGGCGTCATACCTCCGAGGGTTGTTCGACGCCGACGGCTGCGTGAGTGTCAGCAACGACACCCGGTATGTCGGGCTTGGCAGCCGGTCCGACGGACTACTGCGTGACGTGCAGACGCTGCTGACAACCTTCGGTGTCAACGCACGTATCGACACCATCAACCACCAGACAGTCTCGACGTTCACGTATGAACGGGTCGACGGCACCACCGCGACGTACAACGGCGCAACGACGGGCTATGACCTGCGGATCACCGGCACCGACCTGCAGCGATTCGCTGACGTCATCGGTTTCGCCCTGCCACGCAAGGCCGCAATCCTGGACGAGGTACGTGAGGACTACACCCGGTATCGGACGAAGAACACCGCCCGCCTGGTGGAGCGCACCGACGACGGGTTCGAACTGACCTACAACCTGTCTGAGCCTCGCAACCACAGCTATGTGGTCGATGGCGTGGTGGTCCGGAACTGCAGTGAATACATGCACCTGGACAACAGCGCCTGCAACCTCGCGTCGCTGAACCTTCGTAAGTTCGAGGACGGTGGCATCTTCGATGTCGAGTCGTTCCGCCGTGCCGTCGAAGTGGTCTTCACCGCGCAGGAGATCATCGTCGGCAACTCCTCCTACCCGACCGAGGGCATCGCCGCCAACGCCGTCAAGTACCGCCAGTTGGGCATGGGCTATGCCAACCTCGGTGGCCTGCTGATGAGCCTGGGCCTGGCCTATGACTCCGATGCCGGCCGTGCCTGGGCCGGAGCCATCACCGCCCTGATGACCGGTCATGCCTACCGGACCTCCGCGGAGATCGCCAAGGTCACCGGTCCCTTCGACGGCTATGCAGATGACCGCGAGGGCACCTTGCGGGTGCTGGGCAAGCATCGAGCCGCCGTTGGCGGCATCGACAGCGCCCTGGCCCCGGCCGACGTGTTGGATGCGGCTGCGGAGTCCTGGGACGATGCGATCAACATCGCGGAGGACCACGGCGTCCGCAACGCCCAGGCAAGTGTCCTTGCGCCGACCGGAACCATCGGGTTGATGATGGACTGTGACACCACCGGCATCGAGCCGGACCTGGGTCTGGTCAAGTCCAAGAAACTGGTCGGTGGCGGTACCATGCGCATCGTCAACCAGACGGTGCCCCATGCGTTGCGCAACCTGGGCTACCAGCCCGAACAGGTCGAGGCCATCGTTGCCTACATCGATGACCACGCCACCGTGGAGGGGGCGCCGGCACTGAAGCCTGAGCACGTCAGCGTGTTCGACTGTGCGATGGGTGATCGATCCATAAAGGCCATGGGCCACATCAAGATGATGGCCGCGGCCCAGCCGTTCCTCAGCGGGGCCATCAGCAAAACGGTGAACCTGCCCGAGACCGCGACGGTCGCCGATGTCGAGGAGATGTACATCGAGGGCTGGCGTCTGGGCCTCAAAGCCATCGCGATCTACCGTGACAACTGCAAGGTCGCCCAGCCGCTGTCGATCGACAAGAAGAGCGATCGTCAGGCTGAGGCAGCCGCCCCCGCAGCGACCACCGCGGAGGCCGGGATCGTGCGACGGCGTCTGCCCCGCCAGCGCCCGAGTCAGAGCATCAGCTTTCACGTGGGGGACGCTTCCGGCGATGTCATCGCGGGGGAATACCCCGGTGACGGAATAGGCGAGATCTTCGTCACGCTGGGCAAACAGGGGTCGACCCTGTCGGGCATCACAGACGCCTTGGCCATCAGCGTCAGCCTCGGCCTGCAGTACGGCGTCCCCCTGGAGGCCTACGTCAGCAAGTTCATCAACACCCGGTTCGAACCGGCCGGCATGACCGATGACGCCGACATCCGCTTCGCCACGTCCCTGACCGACTACATCTTCCGGAAGCTTGCCATCGAGTACCTGCCGACCGAACAGCGCCAGTCCATGGGCATCTACACCACGGCCGAGCGCACCGCCGAGTTGGACCAGGCCACCTATGGTCAACCTGTTGCAGCGCCTGAGACGGGCTTTGACAATGACGCCCCGACGGCCGACGCGACTGGCCAGACGGTCCTCCCCGTCGAACAACCCCACCAGATCGATGACATCTACGGCGACGCCCCCCTCTGCCTTGTCTGTGGCGAGAAGATGCAACGTGCCGGTAGTTGCCACGTCTGCCCCGGCTGCGGCACCACCAGCGGCTGCAG
>JBBSNE010000369.1:0-3114 GCA_038232815.1 Euzebyales bacterium
CTGACCTCCGGTGCCGCCGCTGCCCACGCGAACGGCGTGGTGTTGTTGACCCCAGAGGCCGATGTCCACCCCGCCGTCCAGGCCTATCTGGATGCCAACGCCACGACGACGGCCTTTGCCATCGGTGGTCCAGCAGCGCGCGCCTTCACAGAGATGACTCCGGTCGTCGGGGCGGGTAGAGAAGAAACCTCGGTCATGGTGGCCGAGACGTTCTTCGACGACCCTGACATGATCGGCCTTGCACGTGGTGACGAATTCGCTGATGCCCTGACCGGTGGGGCCCACGCGGCCCTGACCGGTGGCCCCGTTCTATTGACCCCCACCGACTTCTTGCATCCCGCGGTGCAGGACTACACCTGCTCGGTGGCCCCGATTGCGGGGTTCATCTATGGCGGAACGTCTGCCATAAGTGAGGCCGTGGCCGATGCCCTCCTGGGCGCAGTGACCGGGGAGGCCTGCCCGACCTAGTCCGATTCACACGTCAACGGGCCGGGGCGCATCCGCGTCGCCGGCCCGTTGACGTTCAGTCACGACGGCGTAGTTGCAACCAGGCGAACCCCAGCACCCCGCGGTAGCGCTGGTAGTCGGATTGACGCTGTTCAGCGAAGGACAGGGCCTGGGAGGTTCGTACCGCGGTGACACCGGCGGTCCAACGACTCTCGAAGTCATCCCATTCCTGCAATGTGGACCGTTCCACGGCTTCGATGGTCCAGCCCCACGCTTCTGCGTCGACCAGCAGATCATCGGTGCGGATCAAGTCGCCGAACATCTGCAGGCACCAGTCGTCGGGGCGTTGGCTCCATACCGTGGTGCCCACGACCCCGACCCCTTGTGGATCAGTCAGCTCTGCCAGGCTTGCCAACATGTCGGACGGACCGCCAAAGGCGTGGGCGGCACCGATGCATAGGGTCGCTGCTGCTGCGTCGTTCCAGCGGGTGGCGTCGGCGACCTCGAAGGTGACCTGCTCACCAAGTCCCGCGGCCGCGGCGGCAGCGCGTGCGACCTCGATCACATCTGGGTCGACGTCGACCCCCACACACTGGGTTGTCGAGGATCTCCGAGCAACACGCAGCAGCATCGCACCGTGCCCACAGCCCAGATCGACGACAGTAGACGGCTCTTGCCCAGTGAGCCAATCGACCAATTGGGTAAGGCGTTCGGGTCCCATCGGCGCGTTTATCTCAACGGCTTCCGCTCCTGCTGCGCGCAACTGGTGGGTGATGTCAAGGTCCATCGCCCCAAAGGTAGAACGATTTGTCGCTGGGCGACAGTTACCGATGTCGACCTCGGTGTAGCCAGTCGAGGAGATTCCCGGGGGCGTAGGTCCTCACACGATGGTGGTAGCGCTTGAGCTCGGCGGCGTCCAGTACCGATGCGCCCGCTCCCGAGCGACCCTGGCGAAAGAACGCACGGGGATCCTTCAGCACGCCGCCGGTGTTCGGTGCCAGCTGATCAGCGTGTGCGCGCATGGCGTCGAACCCCGCAGCTACAACCAGTTGGTCCCACCTCGCCGCGAATATCGTGAGACCCAACAGGTCGGCAAGACGACGCATCTGCCCCTCCAGATCGTTTTGCAGGTCATCGAAGTGAACCAAGGCGACATTGTCCTGATCGCGGCGGACCCAGGCGTCGGTCAGGTGCCACATCACGCCGGGCAAGGAGTCCAGGGCGACCACAGCGGTTGCCTGTCGGTCGATCCAGTCCGTCAACCAATCGTGTAGGTCCGGTCGGGACGATGGATTGTTGGAGGGGGGAGCGCCGGTCAGTTGTGCCAGCCGGTCGCGATCGATGTTGTCGCCCTGGTGATACAGCGAGACCGCGCCGTCCAGCGGGTGACGAGCCACCACGATGTAGGTGGCCCGGTCGTCGCTGGGGATCCCGTCCAGCGGGGTATGCGTTTTGATGACCCTGCGTTGTGACTGGTTCTCAAGCCGCTGCTGCACCGCATCAAAGGGCTCAACCAGGTGATCCAGCCAGGGTGACAGCTGGCTCAGCGGCTCGGGGAGCTCCGGACGTTGGTGGATCAGCAGCAGCAGGATCATCTGCATCCAGGTGGTGCCGTGCTTGGACCGGGTGCTGACGATGATGTCGCCGTCGCGGAACGCGAAGTCCTGCCAGCGGGCACTGTCCTCATCGGCAGAGGTGTACCGGCGTGGCCTCACGCCCGACCGCCGTTGTGAGCCGCCCAGGGTGTACGAAGGGTGTCGCGAAAGGCCGGCGCCAACCACACGGGTAGCACGGGTGGGTGGCGGCGCTCGATCTTCAACCACGCCGCATCAACTGATGGGGGCGGTCGAAATGCTGTGCGTGACACGACCTCGTCCACCTCCAACGTCCACCACGGTGCCCACGCGGCTGACCGCAGCGATGAGGGCGGCACATCAGCCCGGTTGCGAGCCACCACGGACTGCACCAAGACGTCTGCCCTGGTCGGGCCTTCAACCGGATGGTCCAACATCTGTTCCAGAATGGCCGTGGTCAGCCCGAACGGCAGGTTGCCCACGACCCGATATGGCCGCTGGGGCCAGCGGAACCGGCGGATATCGCTTCGGATGACCTTGACGCGACCGGCCACACCGGCCTGGTCCAGGGTGGCTCGCAAGGCTGTCACCATCTTGGGGTCACGTTCGACGGCCACGACCGCTGCACCGGCCCGGGCCAGAGGAACGGTCAACGCCCCTCTACCAGGACCGATCTCGACCACAAGATCGTCGGAGCGGACCGCCATGCGGTCAACGGCGCGCTGAACGACCTTCCGGTCGACCAGCAGGTGCTGGCCGAACTCTCGCCGCCGCTGCGCGGACGGGCTGCGTCTTCGACGGCCCGCCACGGTGCCGCACCACCATCATGTTGCAACTCATCACAGGTTCCCTCTGTAGCGTCAACTTGACTCACACCCTAACACCGCCACTCCCCGAGGTGATTTGGTGGATCAGTCGCACATATGGGCGTCATCCACCATTACCGTGCACTCGAAATTCTCGATCGATCAACGCCGCAGATGGTCTTGCCCACCCGAGCCCCCACATTCGCGCTGAGTGGTGACCAGGGGGCGGTGCAGAGCTCAGCCGTGCCGTTCCCGTTCGGCCTCATCCCAGGTGCGCAGGGCCTGCC
>JBBSNE010000370.1:0-3087 GCA_038232815.1 Euzebyales bacterium
CACCCAGTCTGCGGTGGAGGGTTTGTATGTGAGTCAGCCGCCGAGGCGCATGCCGCGGTCGGCCTGGGGGTTGCGACCTCTGCTTGTCGCCATGTTGCTCGCCGCCGTGATCGTCGTGGCCGCCGTGTTGGCCATTGGGGGAATCGACAGCCAGTCGGCGTTGGTCGCCGTCGATGTGCCCAGGCTGGTTGCATACCATCTTGATGCTGCAGACGATCGTGGTGAGGTGGTGCCCCTTGCCGGCGAGCGCCTGGTTCTGGAATGGCCGGGCGGTCCCGCTGAACCAGCCACTGTCAGTCGGTCCGCCGTCGTCTCCGCACCGCAGCCCGACGTCGAAGGCCCCACCGTCTTGAGCGACAAATATGAGGTGGCCGTGGGCAGTACCGAACAGATCATGGATCGTCGTTGCGTCCGGCTGGACGTCCGGATAGCGATCACCGGAGAACTACGGGAACAAGTCTGGATAGATGATGCCTCTGGCGTCTTCCTACGCCGAGAGACCTACAGCTCAGGGGAGCGGGCCCGCACGGTCGCCTACCTGTCGCTTGACCTTGATGGGCCGTCGCCGCAGGCGACGTCCACGCCTGGACCCATCACGGTCAGCAGTCCCGCGCAGTTGGGCGCGTTGCGCACGGCAGGATGGAGCCTGCCCACGGAGTTGGCCCGCGGTTACACGCTGGAAGCGACGTCGGTGCACAGTTCGACGCCGGGAATGCCATTGCAGGCGATATACAGCGACGGCCTGTACACCGTGTCGCTGTTTGTACAGCCGGGCCAGCCAGACCTTTCGGCGTTGCCCCCCGACATGGCGCAGGTGGCAGAACTGACCGACCGCCGGGCCTACGCCATGACGGGTCTACCTGCCGGGATCGTGTGGGGCAGCGAGCACCATACGTTGACGATGTTGGGAGATGCACCGCGCGAGGACCTTCTGGCCATCGCCGCAGCCCTGCCGGCCGACCGCCCCACGTCGCCGTCAGCACGGTTTGGGCGGGGAATGCGCCGCGTCATCGACGCTTCCCGGGCTACGATCAGTGCGACGACTGTCGACCTGTGAGAGGCCCAGATGTTTGGCGAAGTGGGATTTTGGGAGATCGTGGCGCTGGCCGTCATCGCCCTGTTCGTCTTCGGCCCTGAACGGCTGCCGGGGATGGCCCGCAACGCCGGTAAGACCATCGCCGCCATTCGCCGTGAGGCCACCAAGGCCCTGGACGACATGAAGAACGCAGCCGGCCTTGATGATGAACTGATGGACGTCGCCAACGATGCACGTGAACTTCGAACATCACTGAAGGACGTGCGGCGTTCCGCAACCGCCGCGTTGATCGGCCCCCTTGACGAGGTCAGGGGCGAATTGTCCGCCGCCAAGGCCGACATCGAGTCGTTCGGCAAGGGCCAGTCAGGACCAGGTATGGCCGAGCTCAGTCCCACCGCGGCGGGTGCGGTCCCCGGACACGCCCCGTTTGATCCGGACGCCACTTGAACCTTCGTCAACTTCACCGTCTTGATGCAGCGCTTGGTGACCTGGTCCGTTCTGTCGTCGGACAGGCGCCGGGGGCCGTTGCCATCACCCGTCACACCACCGACCTGGGCTCGATGTTCATGGTCACGGCGGCGGCGGTAGGGCTGCGACGGTTCGGTCATCGGCGTTCGGCAGCTGAGGTGCTGGTGGCCGGCAGTCTTGCCTGGGTGATTGCGCACTACGCCAAAACCATCGTGGACCGTCCCCGGCCCTATGAGGCCGAACAGGTCCGGCGGCTGATCCCCCCACCAACTGGGTCATCGATGCCTTCGGGGCATGCCGCTGTCGTCAGTGCGGTGACGACCGTCTTGGCCAGCCATTCTCGGCCGGGGGAGCGCTGGGGCTGGCCGCTGGTCACCGCGTGGGTGCCGACGACCCGCATCTTTCTGGGCGTCCATTATCCCGCCGACACAGTGGCGGGGGCGGCTCTGGGACACGGGCTGGGACGGGCGGTGGCGGGGGTGTCGGCTCGTTTGCCTGTAGGGCCGCCTGATGAGGCCCCTGCCTGAGTACGTTGGGTCGCACTTAGGCGCGAATTGGAGTGAGAGTTGGCTGCGGAAAGGGCCCGACTGTGGAATGGATTGAGCAGCTGGATGAGCGTCTGCGCCATCAGCTGGGCTTTCTGTTGGAGGTCGATCGGCTGAAGAGCGTGATCCGCGCCAACCAGATCGGGGATGCCTCGCGGCGCGAGAACACCGCAGAACACTCCTGGCACATTGCGCTGTTTGCACTGACCCTTGCGGAATACGCGGCACAGCAGATCGATGTGGGCCGGGTGGTGCAGATGTTGTTGCTCCATGATGTCGTCGAGATCGATGCGGGCGATACGCCACTGCACTCGGCGGAGGTTGAAGGTCAGGCCGAACGTGAGCGGGTGGCGGCGGACCGGCTTTTCGGCTTGCTGCCGAAGGACCAGGCGCAGCGATTTCGGAGCCTGTGGGACGAGTATGAGGGGGCAGAAACAGCTGACGCGCAGTTCGCAAAGGCAGTCGATCGACTGCAACCGGTCCTGCTCAATCATGTGGTGGGCGGCGGGTCATGGACCGACTACGACGTCACCCCGTCAGCAGGTCCACGAGCGCACCAATGGAATTGCGGCAGGGTCGCCGACCCTGTGGGAGGCTGCGAACGTTGTTTTTGATGATGCCGTGGCCCAGGGCTGGCTGCGAGGGCCGGCAAGCGATGTCTGATCCGTCATGTCAGCGTCTGGCGATTCATCCCTCGGCAATGATCAACCGGTGCCCACCGCCATAGGTGGGTTCGTGCCGTAGCCATCCGTGTTCTTCATCCCACCGTCCGGTTGCCAGGTCCTGTTTGGACTTCCCCCATGCGACCGGACACCGGGTTATGCGGCCAGGCCGGATTCTACCGGCGCTGGGGTCGTGGTCAACGTCTGTTCGTACTCCACTGGCGGGCGCATCTCACAGGAGGTGTGGATCCGCCGATGGTTGTAGTAGTTGATCCATACAAAGATTGCTCGTCGGGCTTCGGCTCGGCTGCTGAAGCGACGCGTTTCTAGTTCGCCCTTGAGCGTTGCGAAAAAGCTCTCCGCCACGGCGTTATCC
>JBBSNE010000371.1:0-3078 GCA_038232815.1 Euzebyales bacterium
TGAGTCCAACGCCAGGCGGCTGTTGATGATGTTGGCCACCAGCGAGATGCTGAGGCTGAAGGTCAGATACAGACCCATCAGGATGATCACACCCTGTACAGCGGGGGCCGCGTTGTTGACGATGCGCTGGAAGATCGCGGTGATTTCGATGTAGCCGACCGCCACGGCGAGCGAGGAGTTCTTGGTGATGTTCAGGTACTGGTTGGCCAGGGGAGGGATCATGATCCGAAACGCCTGTGGCAAGATGACGTATCGGTAGCGCTGAAAGGTGCTGAGGGCCACAGCATTGGCTGCCTCGGTCTGTCCTTTGTGGATCGCCTGGATCGCACCACGAACAATCTCGGCCACGTGCGAGGCGGTGTACAACGTCAGAGCCGCGGTCAACGATGCGTAGGATGTATCGATGGTCAAGCCACCGCCCACCTGCCGTCCGTCGATCCCAGCCGGGTCCAGTGCCAGCGCGTTGCCGGCCACAAAGTTGCCGACCAAAAGGACCGCCAGGAACGCGAGGATCGCAAACAATCCACCGCGTGAGGGCTTGCCTGTTTTGGCGTTCACCTTGCCGCGGTAGGCAGCCATCAGAACCGCTGCCAAAAGCGCCAGCCCGATGAAGGCCACGAACGTGATCAGACTGGAGGCCGGGTTCAGCCACGGAATGCCGATACCCCGGTTCGACACGACAAAGGCATCAAACGGCGTGGGCGCCTCGGTGATCCCCGGCAGGACCGACAGCGAGATGGCGAAGTGGGCAAGGAAGATCCAGACCAGCGCGGGGATGTTGCGGAAGGTCTCGACGTACAACGTGCCGAAGGTCCGCACCGCCGCGTTGTTGGACAGCCGGGCGATACCGATCAGGATGCCGATGATCGTGCAGCCGGGAATCCCCACGAGGATCACCCGCACGGTGTTGAAATAACCGGCTGCGAAGGCCTGCGCCACGGTCAGGTCAGCGCTGTCCAACACCCCCGGAATGCGGGAGCCGAACTTGCCCTGCATGAACCCGAATCCGTTGAACGGGGAGCTGCCGATGCCGCGGAACTCAAAGCCCGGTGCCGGTAATCCGGTGGATCGCAGATTTGTCGTCACATTACGGAAGAGGTAGATCCCGACGACGATGATGACTGCCAACACCAGCAACTGTCCCACCCAACGCAGGAACCTGACGTTGCGGTAGATGGGGGGATTTTCCTGGCTTCGTAGCGGCGGCAACGGCGCTGTTGCTGACACGGGCCCTCCTTGATTTACGTGGTCTGCCCGATCGGGTAGAGAGATGAGTCTGCCAAAAACCAAACCGTCGGGGGCGGACATTTCCGCCGGCCCCCGACGGTGACCCGTTGGTTACCGACCGGTCGCCGCCCTATGTGGACGGCGACCGGGCCATTTCTTAGCGGTAAGGAGGGGCGTAGTGCAGACCACCCTCGGTCCACAGCTGGTTGACACCCTCGTCCAGCCCGATGGGCTCAATGTTGCGGGCGAAGATCTCCTGGTAGTTGCCGACCGCCTCGATGACGCGGACGACCCAATCTTCGTCGGGGAATCCCAGACCGGTGCCGGTGGTCTGGCCGTCTTCTTGACCCAGGAACCGTGCGATGTCGGCATTGCCCTCGGGGTCGAACGACCCGACGTTCTCAGAGGTGATGCCATATTCCTCGGCCTGGAAGGTCGCAAAGACCACCCATTGGACGATGTCGAACCAGTCGGCGTCGCCCTCCCGGACCGCCGGGCCCAGCGGCTCCTTGGACATCACGTCTTCAAGGATCCGCACATCGCCACCGGTGTAGGTGGAGGCGAATGAGGCCAGACCGGAACGGTCGGTGGTGTAGGCGTCACAGGCCCCGGAGGAGAAGTTCTCGGTCGCCGCTGCCTCATCGGGAACGTTGACCGGTTGGTAGCTTGCACCGGCGTTGTCGAAGTAGGTCTCCAGGTTCAGTTCGGTGGTCGTACCGGTCTGGACACAGACCAGGTAGCCGTCCATGTCGGCAACCGACTGGGCCGGGTCATCAGCATTGACCAACATGCCTTGGCCGTCGTAGTAGGTCGAAGCGGTCCAGTCCAGGCCCAACTCGCCATCGCGGGAGGCGGTCCAGGTGCCGTTACGATTCAACAGGTCGACCTCGCCGGACTGCAGAGCGGTGAAGCGGGTTTCTGCGGTCAGGTCGGTGTACTCCACCGCCTCGGGGTCGCTCAGCACAGCAGCCGCGACGGCCTTGCAGTAGTCCACGTCCAAGCCGGTGTACTCCCCACCCTCGTTGAGTGAGAAGCCGTTCAGCTGGCCGTTCACACCGCACTGGAGGGTCCCAGAGTCGATGGTTGCCTGCAGCGTCCCGCCCTCGCCGGTGGCGGCGGCGACGTCTTGTTCTGACTCGCCGCTGGCCGCCGCCTCGTCATCCGGCGTTTCCGCCTCGTCCGCGTCGGCCGTTTCGGTGTCGGCCTCCGCGTCGGCGTCGGCGTCCGCGCTCTCGGGATCATCCTCCGCGGAGGTACAGGCGGCGCCGAGCAGCGCCATGATGAGTAAAAGAGCCATCCAAGTCTTGATGCGCACGTAGTTCCCTTCGAATTGCTGCGTGTGAGTTTCTGACCCCGGCAACGATCGGCCGCCGCGTATCAGTGGGCGGAGCCTATTCCCATGCCACTTCGATGTCCACTAGCGTTGTAGTTGCCGTTCGTTTCGAACTGGTTGCCAACGCGTTGAGATCAGGTCCCGATCGGGTGCCACACCGTTTTTATTTCTGTCGAACTGCGTAGTCGCGACAGGGTCGGCGTGGCGACCCAATCCTCGTCCGTCGGTCGGCCGCTGATCCGCTTGGTGGAGTCCGCGGCGGCGATCTCAAGATCCGCCAAGTCATCGGGGGCGACGCCGGAAAGGTCCAAGACGTCGACGTCCATGTGACTGGCCAGCACCGGCATCAACTCGGTTGTGTAACCGGTCAAAATGTTGACCACGCCGCCGGGGACGTCACTGGTGTGCAGGACTTCGCCCAACGTGATGGCCGGGAGTGGCTGATCCTGGCTTGTGACGGCGACAACCGTCGCGCCGCACGCCAGCGGCGGGGCGATCACGCTGATCAGGCCCAACAA
>JBBSNE010000372.1:0-3069 GCA_038232815.1 Euzebyales bacterium
ACCGAGGAGCGCGCCCCGCCTCCCGCCCCACCACGTCGTAGGGTGCTACGGTCACGTACGCATGTTCGAACGTTTGATAATGGGTGTGGACCCCGGGCTTTCCCGCTGCGGTGTGGCCGTGGTGCGGGGATCCGGTCATGCCCCCTCCCTGGTTGAATCAGAGGTCGTCCGCACCGCTCCGGAGCAGCCGGTGGGCCAGCGGTTGCAGTCGATTCACCACGCCATTTCCCAGTTGGTCACCACCCATCAGCCAGCGGCATTGGCTGTCGAGCGTGTGTTCATCAACGCCCAGGCGCGGACGGGCGTCGGCGCGATCCAGGTTGTCGGGCTGGTGCAACTGATCGGGGCCACCGCAGGGATTCCCGTCATGGAGTACACGCCAAGTCAGGTCAAGGCCGCCGTCACCGGTGTCGGTGATGCCGACAAGGAACAGGTGATGTTCATGGTCCAGCGCCTGCTGGCCCTGGACAGCGCGCCCACCCCTGCCGACCGCGCTGACGCGATCGCCGTCGCGCTGTGCCATCTGGGCCGCCCCGGGCACCTCACGCAGGGCTCGGTAGCCCCGGGGGTCGCCTCAGGGTTGCCGCCCAGGCTCGCCGCCGCAGTGGCCAACGCCGGTCCGGGGCTGAGCCCCATACGAAGAGGGGACCGGCGCTGATGATCGCCTTGTTGCGTGGGACGGTCGCCCATCTGGTCGCCGGCCAGGTCATTTTGGACGTCGCCGGGGTGGGCTATCGCGTCTTTGTCCCCGTCGGGGGACGTCTGGCCGGGGTGGGGGAGGAGTTGACCCTGCATACCCATCTGGCGGTCCGAGAGGACGCCCTTGACCTGTACGGGTTCGCGGCCGCCGCCGACAGGGATCTGTTCACGCTCATGCTCGGCGTCTCCGGCATCGGTCCCAAGATCGCGTTGGCTGCCGTGGACACCCTTGGCGCCGACGGGCTTCGTGGGGCGGTCATCGCCGATGATGTCACCGGCCTGACGGCCATCCCCGGCGTGGGCAACAAGGGGGCTCAACGAATGATCCTGGAACTTCGCAGCAAGGTTGGCACGCTTCCGGGCAGCACGGGGCCCGTGCCGTCGGTCGCCGGCAGCACAAACGGTCATGATCCACGGTCACAGGCCCGAATGGCCTTGGCCGCTTTGGGCTACGCGCCGGCCGAGATCGAGCACGCCCTACGGGGCTTGTCCGGCGACGGCACCCCTGAAGAGCTGATCCGCTCGGCGTTGCGGGGGTTGGCGTCATGACGGGCGCCGGCATGTCAGATCCTGGCCTGACCCATGATCCGCTGATCGACCCACAGGTGGGGCCTGAGGAGACCGATCTGGAGACCTCACTGCGGCCACGACAGCTGGGGGAGTTCGTCGGCCAGGCCCGGGTCAAAGCCCAGTTGCAGTTGATCCTTGAGGGCGCTCGCCGACGGGGGGCGGCTGCAGACCACCTGCTGTTCAGCGGCCCGCCCGGTCTGGGCAAGACCTCGTTGGCTCACATCGTGGCCACAGAGATGAACGCCGCGTTGCGGGCCACCAGCGGGCCTGCCGTGGAGCGTCCGGGCGACCTTGCCGCCATCCTGACCAACCTCGAGCAAGGCGATGTGCTGTTCTTGGACGAGATTCACCGGCTGCCACGCGCGGTGGAAGAGATCTTGTATCCCGCGATGGAAGACTTCGTGTTGGACATCGTGGTCGGCAAGGGCCCCGCCGCCAAGGCCTTCCGGTTGCCTCTGCCCCCGTTCACCCTGGTGGGGGCCACCACCAGGACCGGACTGATGACGGGGCCGTTGCGCGACCGGTTCGGCTTTGCCACGCGCCTTGAGTACTACGAACCCGCCGACCTGACGACCATCGTGACGCGATCAGCCGGGCTGCTTGGGGTGCCGATCGACCCTGACGGAGCGCAAGAGATCGCGATACGAAGTCGCGGGACGCCCCGGATTGCCAATCGCTTGTTGAAGCGGGTTCGCGATTTTGCCGAGGTGAAGGCCGACGGCCACGTGGATCGGGCCGTTGCGCAAGCGGCACTGGAGATGTTCGAGGTGGACCATGCCGGGCTTGACAAGTTGGATCGCATGGTGCTGCGACGGCTGTGTCACGACTTTGCGGGGGGCCCGGTTGGTCTGGGCACCTTGGCTGTGGCCGTCGGGGAACAGCCCGACACACTTGAAGATGTGGTGGAACCGTTCTTGATCCAACAGGGAATGTTGGCCCGAACGCCGCGCGGTCGGGTCGTCACAGCGGCCGCATTTGCCCACCTGGATCTGCCGTTTGATGCGGAGGGGCAAGACCACAACATCCCCCGTCTGTTCAATCGCTGAATCCACTCATCAAGGTGCTACCGTGGCCTGCCGTGCCGCAGGGCGCACTATTTTCCAATGCCTGTTGTGTGCGCACCTTTTGACCATTAGGGGACGAGTACCACCGGACCTTACCGATGATGTACTCACCCACCATTGCTCCAAGGGCTGATCATGGCCGACATCTTCACCATCACTGCTGACAGGACCTTCCTCATCGCCACACCGGGCGTGGTGGTATTGGCGTCCAACGGTGCGGGAGAGGGGACCGCCGCCATCGGGTCGCTACTACCGTTCTTGTTGATCGGACTGGCGTTTTACTTCCTGTTGATCCGTCCACAACGCAAGCGTCAGCAGGAACAAAAGGCGATGGTCAGCTCGTTGGGCGTCGGCGACGACGTGGTGACAATCGGTGGGATGTATGGCGAGATCATGGACATGACCGACGACAGTGTGGACCTGCTGATCGCCGATGAGGTCGTGGTGACGATGGCCCGTAATGCGATCTCACGAGCACAAACCCTCCCGACCACCGTCTTGGACGATCAGGATCTGGGCGACAGTCCGTTGGATGACGACGACTACGTGGTGGACGACGAGTACGTGGTGGACGACGACGGCGAGTTTGACGACAACGAACTGAACCAGCCCGACATCAATGACTCAGCCCTTGATGACTCAGCCCTTGATGACTCAGCCCTTGATGACTCAGTCCTTGATGACACCGACTTCAAAGATCGTTCGGAGGGCGTCAGACACGACGACCTGCACGACG
>JBBSNE010000373.1:0-3046 GCA_038232815.1 Euzebyales bacterium
CTGAGTCCCCGATCGCGCAACGACCGGCCCGGTTATGACATCTTGACGCCCCTGGCGCTGGACGACGGTCGCACGCTGGTGGTCGACCGGGGCTGGGTGCCGTTGGACGACGACGCGCCAGCCCCGCCACAGGGCCCGGTCCAGGTGTCGGGGCGGCTTCGTCCTTCCCTCGCCGCCCGGCAGGTCCTGCCGCCAGACGGACCACGGGCGGAACTGGTCAGCAACGTGGACCTGGAGGTGCTGAGAGGTCAGCTCCCCCGTGTGATCGACACCGCCTACCTTGAGGTGACCGACGAGGACGCCCGGCAGGCAGGCGTCGTCCCCCGCCCCGCCGAACCGGTGACGTTGGAATCGGGCAACCACCTCTCCTACGCCCTGCAGTGGTTCGCCTTCACCATCATCGGTCTGGTCGGCTATCCCCTGCTGTTGCGCCGCAGGATCGCAGAAGAGGAGGGTCAGGACGAATCACACCCCGATGCGTTGCCGCAGCCGCTACCGTGACGATTCGCAGTAGCCTGCCGCTGGCATGAGTCAACTCTTACGCTTCATCACGCTGAACGCCGCCCGTGTCATCTTCGTGGCCACGTTGCTCCTGGCGTTGTACTTCGGGCTGAACTGGGCGTTGGCCATCGAGGACCGCCCGGATGCCGCCTTGATCGCGGCAGCAGAAGCCGCCAGAAATGCTAGCGAGAGCTCGGCCTCAGAGTTGGCGGCAAGCGTAGCACCTGAGCCGACCACCCCTGCCACGGAAGCCGCCGCCGCCGCGACGGCGACCCCCACCCCCACCGTGGATCCACAGGAGTTGATCGCCGCTGCCCTGCCACCCCCTGAGACCAGCGTGCAGGTTCTTGACGCCGGAGGAGGCGGAGCAGCCGTCGATTCGGCGGTCAGCGCCTTGGAACAAATCGGCTACAACGTCGTCAACGTCACATCCTCAACCCGCAAGGTCGACCGGACGACGGTCTACTTCACCGCCGACGACAAACCTCAAGCTGATGGACTCCAAGCCCGCGACCCACGGTTTCAGGTGGTCGAAGCCAACCGCGGGTTGAACGAGGGCGTCAACCTTCACGTCCTTGTCGGGCCAGGCTTCTAGCCCTCAACTGCACTATCAGCCTTCTGAGCCCGAAGTGCCCGTAAGGTTGCATCGCGACTCTCTCCCAAGCTCCGTTTGGCGACCGGCGGCAGATCCAGGCTCAGCGCCCGGTCGGCGGCGGCCACCACGCGTTCGTCGACCAGTTCATGGGGATACAACGACTTGGTCAGCGTCAGCGCTTCTTCGGTGCTGGCGGACCGCCAGACGTCGGGCAGGGGTTCGACCCAGCCCTGCTCCGCATACGGCATCAGCAGTTCGCGCTGCTCGACCTGCCAGAACCCTTGCAGGCCTGCCACCCGCGTGTGCAGGGCAGCGGAGGTGTCAAGGGCCCGTTGCCAAGCCTGCTCCTTGGCCGTCGGTTCTGGACGAGAGGCGCGGGCGGTCTCTGCCCCGCGACGACCGATATCGGTGGGATCGCGTTCCAACTCCGCCGTGATGGCGTCTTCACCCACCTCGCCCATGGCCGTCAGATTCCCAAGCGCGAACCAGCGCAAATCAGCATCCACGGCCAGCCCCTCGATTTCCTGCGAACCGTCCAACAGGCCTTGTGTGAACGCGGGCTTGGTGCGGGTGGAGATCAAGGCCCGGACCCAGACCAACTGCAGGTCACTACCGGGCGCGGCCTGGTTCAACTGGTCCTGGGCCAGATCGGCCAACCGTTGACGTACCGCCTGGCGGTTGTCGGGGGATCCGTACCGGTCCGCGCACACCAACGCCTGACGCAGCAGCGTTTGAAGGACGCTGATGTCTGATTCGCCCGGGCCATGTGTGGCGACCAGATCCGCAAAGCGCCGTGCCGCCAACTCAGCGTCACGGGTGGCATCCCACAACGATCCCCAACAGACCGCTCGTGCCACGCCGCCTTCCAACGACCCCAAAGACTGTTCCAACGTCTGCACAGATCGATCATCCAACCTGACCTTGGCGTAGGCCAGGTCGTCGTCGTTGACCAACAGCAGGTCAGGCCGGGGTTTGCCGGCCAACGACTCCACGACCGTCGACGACCCGTCGATGTCCAACTCCACCAGGTCGGTGCGTACCAACCCCTCCGGCCCTTCGACGTAGGAACCGATCCGTAGACGGTGTGGCCGTTGCGTGGCGTAGGCCTTTGGCACGTCCTGATGGATCGTCACCGTCGACATCAGGTCGGTTTCGTCGGTCTGGATGGTCGCCGACAACGTCGCGACGCCCGCGGTCTGCAACCACTTCGCAGCCCAGGGCTGCAGGTCCCGACCGGAAGGCTTTTCCAACACACGAAGGAAATCCTGCAAGTTCGCGTTGCCCCATTCGTGAGCGGGGAAATAGCCACGAAGTCCCTCGAAGAACGCCTCTTCCCCGACCCAGGCGTGGAGTTGTTTCAACACGCTGGCACCCTTGGCATAGGTTATGCCATCGAAGTTGGCCATCACCGACTGCGTGTCGACCATGTCGGCGACGATGGGATGGGTTGAGGGAAGTTGATCCTGCTGATAGGCCCACGCCTTTTCGGAATGGGCGAAATCAGACCATGAGTCCTCGCCGAAACGCGTTGCCCGAGCCACGGCGGTGTGGGCGATGAAGGTCGCGAATGACTCATTCAGCCACAGGTCGTCCCACCACTGCATCGTGACCAGGTCCCCGAACCACATGTGGGCCATTTCATGCAGGATGGTGTTGGCCCGTGACAGCCGCGCGGCCTCGGTCACCCGTGAACGAAAAATGTAGCTCTCGCTGAACGTGACACAGCCCGGGTTCTCCATGGCGCCGAAGTTGAACTCCGGCACGAACAGTTGGTCGTATTTGTCGAAGGGATAGGGATAGTCAAACGTTGTGGCGAACCAGTCCAGGCCCTGGCGGGTCAGCTCGAACAACTCGTCGGCGTCCAGATGATCGGCAAGAGACTTCCGGCAGTACAGCCCCAGGTCGATGCCGTCGTGCCGACCGGCGACGTGATGGTAGGGCCCAGCGACC
>JBBSNE010000374.1:0-3027 GCA_038232815.1 Euzebyales bacterium
CGTAGGTGTGCGGGCCGGGGTGATCGCCAAGCCCACGATCCGGCGGGACAACACGCCCAGCACGACCTTCGTATGCCAACGTCGGACCGCGGAAGGTGTGACCTTTCCGATCGCGACCTCACCGAGGGTCGGGGTGATGTGAAGGCGTATCAGGGCCTCATACAAACCGCGGGTGCGGGGTGACCGGATTCGCTGGTTCGACTCGATCCACCCGGTCAGGTAGTTGCAACGGTCACCTCGCCGCGGCCGGGGGACACCCATCCGCCGCGGTCCTTCGCGGCGCCGGCCTGTCGTAGTGCCACGTTGGCGTCCGCCTGGGTCGAAAAGGTCCCGACTGAGACGTGCTTGCCGGTCGTCGGGTCATGTGGGTCCACGCGGTCCAGCAGTCGGTTGACGTCCACCCGTTCAAGCACGGCGTTCACATCGACCCGACCCAGCAGCTCGTTGACGTCCACCTCATCCAAGGCGGCATTGATGTCCTGTGGACTTATCCTTGCGACGTGACGACTTCTTCGTGACGACTTCTTCGGAGACCAGGGTCGTCATCATTGGGAGTCAACGCGGATCGATGATCGCCTTGCGGTTCATCACCCGTTGACTGATGTCGTCGGCGAATCGGGTGGCGACCGGACCCACGACGGCCAGCAGGAGCACGTAGCCGGCAGCCAACGGGCCCAGTTCGGGTTCGATGCCGTTGGCGACGGCGAGTCCGGCGATCACGATGGAGAACTCCCCTCGTGCGATGAGGGTCGCGCCGGCTCGCAGGCGCCCCTGGGGGGCGACTCCGGCACGGGCGGCAGCCAGCCAGCCAGTCGCAACCTTGGTCACCGCGGTGAGCACTGCGAGAAGCACCGCGAGTCCGGCAACGGGAGGGACGGATGCGGGGTCGACCTGAAGGGCAAAGAACAGGAAGAAGGTAGCGGCGAACAGGTCGCGTAGCGGTGACAGCAACTGGCGGGCTCGTTCTGCCACCTCGCCGGAGAGCGCGATCCCAACCAAGAACGCGCCGACGGCGCTGGAGACCTGTACTTGCTGCGCGGTGCCGCCGACAAGCAGAATTAATCCGAAAACGGTGAGTAGCAACCCCTCTGCGGAACGGGTGTCGATCAGCCGTGTCAGGCTGCTGCCGAACCGCAGGGCCACGGCAAGCACGACGGCGACGACAGCGAGGGCGGTGACCAGCGACAACACCCCGCCGGCGCCGCCGAGGAACGCAACAGCCACGAGCGGCAGATACACAGCCATCACGAGGTCTTCGATGACAAGAATGCCCAGTACGACCGGTGTCTCGCGGTTACCGAACCGGTCCAGGTCCGCCAGGACTTTGGAAATCACACCGGACGAGGAGATGTAGGTGACTCCTCCCAGCAGTACCGCCGCGCTCAGACTCCACCCCAATGCGAGACCCATGAGCAGGCCGGGAGTGAAGTTGAGAACGAGGTCGATCAGGCCAGAAGTGGCCTGCGTCTTCAAGCTGTCGGTTAACTCCGCCGCGGTGTACTCCAAGCCGAGCATGAACAGCAGCAGCAGCACTCCGATTTCTGCACCGAGCTCGATGAACTCCTCGCTAAGATCCAAGGGCACCACACCTCCGTCGCCAAACGCGAGCCCAGCGACGAGGTAGAAAGGGATTGGTGAGATCCCCAAGCGGTGTGCCAGCCGCGCCAGCAACGCCAGCCCTACGAAGGTGGCTCCCAGCTCGATGAAGACCAGCGCCACCTGCTCAGAGGTGGCCGCAAGGATCACGGGCCGGCCCGGAGCAGCGCGATGGCGGCGCTGATCCCCTCCGGAGTGCCGACTACGACAAGCGTGTCCTCAGCGGCCAGAGCCTGATCCGGTTCAGGAGAGGGGACAGTGGTGCCGTCGCGGATGATGGCGACGATGGACACGCCGGTGCGTCGACGCAGTTGGGTGTCGGTGATCGTGTGGCCATTGGTCCACCAGCCCTCAGCAACATGCAGCCAGTCGATGGCCAGTCCCTCGACTTCCTGCTGCAGATCACGCAGGGCCGCATGGACCTTGGATCCGCCAAGCAGCTCGGTCAGCCCAACGCTCTCCTCGACCTCGAGGCTGACCGCCTCAGAGCAGGCGTCAGGATCGCGCTCGGAGTACACGAGCAGCTCCTTGCGGCCACTGTGGTGGGTGATGACTCCGACGCGTCGCCCGTCCTGCGTCAGGAAGTCGTGACGCACGCCCACGCTGGGCAACTTGGTCTCCTCGAATTCCACCATCAGTCCTCCACGGTTGCTTCGGTCTCGGAGGCTAGCGCCCCTGCGTCCTGGCACCTACAGCCTTGCGGTAGGATCCATCCAATGGCTAGCGCGCATTACCGATTCGTGCGCGGGTACCGTCGGTCCCGCCGCCCCTTGGTCCTTATCGTCATCGCGACTGCGATTACTGCCTACATCGCTCTGGCTTACCAATTGTGGCTCATCGTCGGAGTGATGGTCGTCGGGTGGATACGAGCAGCCGTACTGGTGCACAGGTTGGTCGACACTCAACTTCCGCACCAGATCGCCGACCGAGCACTGGACGACCGATGGCGATCCGACGACTGGCGAGGAGAGGAACGCATCACCGAGGTCATCGCGATGCTCGCCGACGGACGGGCCGCGCACATTCGCCGGGCACGGCCCATAGTCGAGGCGAACGCCTCTGATCTAGGCCGTCAGCGCGTTGCTCTTGACCGTCTGGATAGGGTCCAGAACGCGTTGCGAGAGTGTCGTGTCAGTCGGCGCAGGAAACACGTTCGCACCGCATCCCTGAACGTTGCAGTCGCGGTGTTCGTTGGCATCTTTCCGCTCATGGCCTTCTCCGACCACACCCCGGGTCCGGTCATCGGCCAACCCTTGAACGCCACCATCGCAGTGCTTGCCTCGGCCATCGCCGCATATGCGATGACTGTCGACGGCATCGGCGACAAGAGTCCCGGTTGACGAGCTCAAGATGCCCATCGGCATCAAAGAGGTACTCACGGTCAGTCTTGGTCGTCAACGTCCAGCCGCCCCCGGCCAGCCACCCCAGGAA
>JBBSNE010000375.1:0-3021 GCA_038232815.1 Euzebyales bacterium
CCGCATCCTGGGTCTGCCACGAAGGCTGATGGGGGCCACGGCCGTCCTGCGCGACGCCATAGCGGCTGACCGCACCCGCCGTGTTCCTGCCGGAAGGGCCAACGATCGCTGGTTTGCGTGGTGCGCAGGCTTTGGCTACGACGCGGAGGTTGTGGGCCAGGTTGAGCGTCATCCGCGAATGAAGCGATACCTGGGGCAGCCAGCCTTTTTGCTGCACGGTTGGGGTGCACGAAGCAGGATGCGTGACACCAGCATTCGCATACAAGCCGGTCCCCCTGGCTCCGGCGATTCGAGTCAGCAGCCGCCCACCGATACCAGGGTTGGCGGAGCGGCGGTCATCTGCAATGCAGACCCCTACACGTTCTTGGGACCACTGGCGTCCCGAATGTGCCCTGAGGCGGTGCTGGATCGCGGTCTGGACTGCACGGCGTTGAACGACTTGTCCTGGGCGACCCTGACCGGTGTCGTGAGCAAGGCACTCACCGGTTCCGACGTCCAGACGTTGGACCAGGTCACGGCTTGGCGCGATCGCCAGTGGTACGAACTGTCCTCCGCGCAGCCCTTGGCGATGCACACCGACGGCGACCCCATCGGGGCGTCACAACGACTGCGCGTCCAGGCCGTGCCGGATGCAATCAATCTTTTGGTGTGACGCGAAGCACTTCAGCAATCCGGCGAGGATCATTGGTACACAGTGCGTCCACTCCCTGCCCGGCCAGTTGGCTGGCGCGTCTGTCGTCGTCCACGGTCCAGGCCAGCACCTGCAACTCTGCGGCGTGGGCCCCGGCGACGCCGTCGCTGTCCAAACCGTCGGTGGAGTGATGTGGACACAAGGCCGCGCAGCCAATGTCGGAAGCGGCCTCCACACCCATCCGCAGCGGCGTCCCAAACGTCAACAACCCCAAAGGGTGCGCCAACCCCATGCCCTTGGCCGCCAACAACACCATCGGATTGAATGAAGAGATCAGCACGGGCCGGCCCTTCGCGAAGTCGGCAAGGTCGCGAGCACAGGCACCGACCACCGCCATGGCGGGGTCGTGATCGGGCTCGCCCGGCAGGTTCTTGATCTCGACGTCCACACCCAGTTCCGGCGGCAAGCCCTCAAGGATGGCGGCAAGTGTTGCGATCCCGGCCGCATCGCATTCTGCGGTGGTGAAGTCGACAACGGCGCGCCCGTCTGCGTGCACGGGATCGTGATGGACGACCACGACGCCGTCGGCATTCAAACGAGCGTCCAGTTCCACCCATGTGGCCCCACCAACCGCGGCGGCGGCAAAGGCTGCGGAGGTGTTCTCTTTCGCCTCCGCCGGTGCGCCCCGGTGACCAACCACGATGGGGCCGTGGTTGCTGGCAAACAAGGGTGGGACGACCGGCGGCACCTGACCGACGCTACCCCACCGGTAGACGCGAAATGGCAAACTACCCCTAGACGTCGCGTCTCCGCTCTTGTAACCTGCGCTCAGGAATCCCACACCATCGCTTGTGACCGGTTTCACAAAGCCCGGTTTCACCGCCATCGCGTAGATCCGTGGGGCTGTGCGGTGACAATTTCACCGCGCTGCAGCAAAATGGCGAGGTCCGAACAGTCACACAACTGTCAGCTTCGGCCGTCAGGGGCCAACCCACCCGGGTGACGCCCGCAGCCCAAGGAGCCCTTACATGTTGACCTGGCGAAACCGATCCGCCTGCTTGGACGAAGATCCCGAACTCTTCTTCCCGGTGGGAACCACCGGTCCCGCCCTTGACCAGACTCATCGCGCCAAGGCTGTCTGCCGCTCATGTTCTGTCAGCAGTGAGTGCCTTGAATGGGCCTTGGACACCAACCAGGACGCGGGTGTCTGGGGCGGTCTGAACGAAGATGAGCGTCGTGCGCTGCGACGTCAGCGACAGCGCCGGCGTCGACTGGCCAGCTGACCGTCCACTTCGCTTGCTTTGCACTGTCGCAAGTGTGGAGTAGCAGGCGATCAGGGTCTACGGTGCGCAACCCCGGACCGTTTCCCCAGGAGTTGTCATGCACGACGAAACCATTGCCCTGCACACCGGCTATGAGCCGGAGCCGACCACCAAAGCCGTAGCGGTACCGATCTATCAGACGGTTGCCTATGAGTTCGACAACGCCCAACACGGCGCGGACCTGTTCAACCTTGCGGTGCCGGGGAACATCTACACCCGCATCATGAACCCGACCACCGATGTCTTGGAGCAGCGGGTCGCGGCACTTGAGGGCGGCGTTGCTGGCCTTGGGGTCAGCGCCGGAAGTGCCGCCATCACCTACGCGATCCTGACCATCGCCAAGGCGGGAAACAACATCGTGTCGGTCCCGATGTTGTACGGCGGAACCTACACCTTGTTCGGCCACATGCTGCCCGATCTCGGCATCGACGTCCGGTTCGCCGACGACGACTCGCCCGCCGCACTGGAGGCCTTGATCGATGAGGACACCCGGGCGGTGTTCGCTGAGTCCATCGGCAACCCTGCCGGCAACATCCCCGACATCGAGGCCATCGCCGAGATGGCTCACCGGCACGGCGTCCCGCTCATCATCGACAACACCGTCGCCACCCCGGCGTTGATCAAGCCCATCGCCTGGGGGGCCGACATCGTGGTGCATTCGTTGACCAAATACATGGGCGGTCATGGGACCACCCTGGGAGGGGCCATCGTCGACGGTGGCACCTTCGACTGGACCGAGCACGCCGGCAAGTACCCGCAGCTCACCGAACCCGAACCGGCCTACCACGGCGTGATCTACACCGAGGCCCTGGGCCCTGCCGCCTTCATCGGGCGGGCGCGCACGGTGGCATTGCGCAATACCGGGGCGGCCATCTCACCGATGAACTCCTGGCAG
Source organism: Euzebyales bacterium (assembly GCA_038232815.1). Lineage (GTDB taxonomy): Bacteria > Actinomycetota > Nitriliruptoria > Euzebyales > Euzebyaceae > Euzebya. The sequence goes on from JBBSNE010000375.1 coordinate 2,849, forward strand.
ATCCTTCAGGGAATCGAAACGTTGTCGCTGCGGATGGAACGTCACGTCGCCAACGCCCAAGCGGTCGCGGAGTTCCTGGATGGCCACGACCAGGTCACCTGGGTGCAATATGGCGGACTGGCCGGGTCGAAATATCACGAGATGGCCCAGAAATACACTGCCGGAAGGCCCTC
>JBBSNE010000376.1:0-3019 GCA_038232815.1 Euzebyales bacterium
CACCTGGTCCCAGTCGTCACCACCCAGGTGGGTGTCACCGGAGGTCGACTTCACGTCGAACACACCGTCGGCGATCTCCAGCACGCTGACGTCGAACGTCCCACCACCCAGGTCATAGACCAGGACGGTTTGTTCGTCTTCTTTGTCCAGACCATAGGCCAGGGCGGCGGCGGTCGGCTCGTTGACGATGCGCAGCACGTTCAGACCGGCAATCTCACCGGCTTCCTTGGTGGCCTGGCGCTCCGAGTCACCGAAGTAGGCCGGCACGGTGACGACCGCGTCGCTTACGTCCTCGCCCAGGTAGGACTCGGCATCCCGCTTCAGCTTCATCAAAATGCGCGCGCTGATCTCTTGCGCGGTGTAGTTCTTGCCGTCGATGTCGGTGGACCAGTCAGTGCCCATGTGGCGCTTCACGCTGATCACGGTGCGGTCGGGGTTGGTGACCGCTTGGCGCTTGGCGACCTCGCCGACCAACGCTTCACCAGACTTCGAGAACCCCACGACCGAGGGTGTCGTGCGGGCGCCCTCAGCATTGGCTATCACGTTGGGCTCGCCGCCTTCAAGGACGGCGACCACCGAGTTGGTCGTACCAAGGTCAATTCCTACTGCTTTAGCCATGTCCTGTGCTCCTACTGGGTTTCGAGGGTGAGGCGTCTGTCTTAGCTTATCAGCCTTCCCTGGACGTGCAAGATAAGTTGAGCCCAACACGCTCAGGTTTATTGGTTGACATCCCGACTGCTACACCGGTGCTATGGATGATGCATCGGAGGTGTGGCAAACCGGGTGGATGGTTGATCGGCCACCAGAAACTGTGACCGCCGACGGGCTGGTTCTGGATCGGGTCGGCGAGCAACACCTGGACGCCGTGGTTGCGGCGGTCCGCCAAAGCCTTGCCGAGCTCCACGAATTCATGCCGTGGGCCACAATGGACTACGGCGTAGAAGAGGCCGAGTTCTTCGTCTCCGACTCCATCGCAGCATGGCAGGAGGGTCGCAGCTTCACCTACGTGATCTGGTCTGGTCATGGCGACGGGGGCATCTTTGGCACGGCCGGGCTGATGAATCGTGTGCGGCCCGGAACCCTGGAGATCGGGTACTGGGTGACGACGGCCCACACCGGCCAAAGACTTGCCCGGCGATCCAGCAGCCTGCTGATCGGCGTCTGCAGCGCATTGGAGGGGGTCGACACAATTGAGATCCACCACGACGAGGCCAACCTTGCCAGCCGCTCGGTTCCGGCGGCACTGGGTTTTCAGCAGCGTGGCGTCAAAGAGGTCGAGGTGTCAGCCCCAGGTGAGACGGGGCGACTGGCGGTCTGGGCACTGGACATTTGACGGGCGGCGCCGCTGGTGGCAGGGGCCGCTCCCGGCGAGGATGTGCAGGTGGGCCCGGATGTGGGGTCGGGTGCACAGTCAAGTGGCGTTGCAAATTCGCGCAGAGGTGTGACCCGCCCCCCCTGTCCGCACCTCAAGGCCTGTTGGGGCCGGCGCCGGGCAGCAGGGAATGGCCCCGCCAACTCCGGCTGATCCGATTCCCGCGGGCGTCAGACTGATTCGTCCCATTCAAGGCGTAGGACAAGACGAACGGCAACAGTGTGATCGCAATACCGAGTACCCACATGATGGCCGGACTCAACATTGCGACCAGTCTACGGGTTGTCGGTGACGAATATGGGCACGCTCGCCGGAACCCCTACCCCGCACTCTGGAGTTACGCACCCCATGCAGAAACGCCTCTCCCGCCGGGCCCTGCTGCACGGTGGTCTTGCCTTTGGGGCCGTCCCCCTGCTGAATGCCTGCGGTGATGTTGCTACTGACACCACGACGACGTCCGTTTCGCCGTCCTCGTCCCCGATCACCCCGATCCCACCAGGAGTCACTTCGGAAACAATTGAGGCGACCGAGGTTGGTACCCAGTTCACCGGTCAGGAGATCACCCTGCTGGTCTATTCCGGGCTGACCGAAACCCTCTACCGCGAGTTCTTCGTCCCGCAGTTCGAGTTCCTGAGTGGGGCCAGCGTGACCATCGACTCCGCTTGGACCGAGGGGATCGCCCGTCTGGAGGCCGCCCCGACCGACAATCCTCCTTTCGATCTGGTTCTGACCGACCCCACCCAAGGCCTGCCCGCAGTCGAACAGGGGCTGTTTCAACAGTTCGAGGTCGACCGGGTCTCAAACGCCGCCCAGAACTTCCATCCCAACCTGTTAGATGCCACGATCTACAAGGAGGGGTTCGGCATCCCGTTCCACTCCTCCGCGATGACGCTGGCCACCAACACCGAACTGGCGCCCGAACCGTTCACGACCTGGAACGAGCTGCTGACACGGACCCCGGACCGCGGGTTCATGCTCTACAACCTGTCCTACATGTCGCTGTACACCTTCGCCGAGATGATGGCCGAAGCCGAGGGGCTGGACCCGGGAATGGGCGTGGCCCTGTTGGAGGACGACCTGGACGGCGTGCTGGCCTTTGCCGCCGCCAATGGGGACAAGGTCAGTTACTACTGGCCCTCAACCGCAGACGGCGTCAACGCTTTGGTCAACGGTGAGGTCGCGGCAGGCAACATCCACGGCAACGGGTTGCTGACGCCGATCGAAGAGGGTGCACCCGTGACGGGCACGATCCCTCCCGGCACCGATGCCTACGTCCAACTGTTCTTCGCCGTGCCTCAGAACGTGCGCAACCTGGAACTCTCGCTGGCCGCCCTGGGCCACATCTGCAGCCGTCCGTTCCAACGGGCGCTGGCCGAATCCGGGGAGTACTCCTGCGCCATCCCCGACATCGCCGAGGATTATGCCGAACAAGACCCGGCTTGGGCCGAAGCGTTCCCTTCCACCGCCGAGGACTTCGACAACCTGCGGTACTACCCCTACGACGTCTACGCGGCCAATGCCGACAAGATCGCCGACGTGTGGGACAACGACGTGTTGCGGTAAAGGCGCTGCCTAGTTGAGATGCTCGATCAACAGATCATGGGCCGCCAGTCCCATCACCATCCCTAGTTCCACTCCGGTCAGATC
>JBBSNE010000377.1:0-3014 GCA_038232815.1 Euzebyales bacterium
GAACAGACCCGATGCACTACCGCCGGTCACACCTCAACGCGAATCGGCCGGTTGACCCTGCCGGTAGGCGTGTACACGACGGCGATAGCGATACCTGGTCTGTTTGGTGATGCCGCCCGTGACATACAGCCCACGGGCGACCCGTCTGGCATGGCCATGGCCCAACGCCCATCGCAGCGAATCAGACACCGCTTTGCCTGGTGGCCCGGCCACTCGGAACCCCATCGCACCGACGTCCTGTTCAATCTCGGCAATGGTCATGACCCCGCGAGTCCGGTCCAATATCAGCACCAGCAGGTACCTCAGAAGGCGTCCGCGGATGAGGATGCGGTCCTGAGCAACAATCATGCCGTACATGATTCACGGTTCGCCCGCCTCGCGATGAGGTTATCCACAGCCGGAACGCTCAGCCTTCAATTCGCGCAGAAGTGCGACCAGACCCCCTGCCCCACGCGCTCAACCACCCCAGGCCAGGCATGCTGGGGCGCTGTGACTCCGCCCCGGCAGACGCCCGACACCACAGTGGTAGGGCCTGCCATCTTGGCTCAGCGCGTCGCTGCGTACCAGCCCCGAGTCAGCGCGGACTACTGGGCCGCCACCGCGGTGGTGATGACCCAGACCACTGAGGGTCCCGCCGTGTTGATGATCAGACGGGCGACGCGCGATGCCGACCGCTGGTCCGGCGACATGGCGTTGCCTGGCGGAAAACGCGATCCGGGCGATCTTGACGTTCCCTTCACTGCGGCCCGCGAGACGTTGGAAGAGACGCAAGTGCACGTTGGCCGACCGGTGGGCCGGCTGGACGACGTGGTGGGCCGCCCGTCCAGTCATCGAATCGCCACCGCGGTGTTCACGGTGACCGGTCGTCCTGAACCCGTGCCCGAACCGGACGAGGTGGCGCAGGCCATGTGGCTACCCCTCGCCGCATTGGCGGATCCCGCCAACAAGACTTGGCACCGCTATGGGGGCGTCGTTCCCTTCCCCTCCATCACCGTGGGTGACGTCATGATCTGGGGCCTGACGCACCGCATCCTGAGCCACTTCATGGCGGTCACCGGCCTGACGTAACAGATCTCAGTAGTAGTAGGGATAATCCGACCAGTCCGGATCCCGCTTCTGCAGGAACGCGTCGCGCCCTTCCGTCGCCTCGTCGGTCATGTAGGCCAAGCGTGTGGCCTCACCGGCGAAGACCTGCTGACCGATCAAGCCGTCGTCGATCAGGTTGAAGGCGAACTTCAACATCCGTTGGGAGGTCGGGGACTTCCCACACACCATGCGCCCCCATTCCAATGCCACCTGCTCCAACTCCGCGTGGGGCACCACCTGGTTGACCGCGCCCATCGCCTGCATCTGCTCCGCATCGTAGGTACGGCCCAGGAAGAAGATCTCACGCGCGAACTTCTGCCCGACCTGACGAGCCAAGTAGGCCGATCCGAACCCCCCGTCAAAGCTGGCAACATCCGCGTCGGTCTGTTTGAACCTGGCGTGTTCCCGACTGGCCAGGGTCAGGTCGCAGACAACATGTAACGAATGTCCACCTCCAGCGGCCCATCCCGGCACCACGCAGATGACAACCTTGGGCATGGTCCGAATCAGCCGTTGCACTTCGAGTATGTGCAGCCGACCCGAGCGGGCGGGGTCAATGGATGCTGCGGTCTCGCCCTCGGCGTATCGGTAGCCGTCACGCCCACGGATGCGCTGATCACCGCCGGAGCAAAACGCCCAACCGCCGTCCTTGGCCGAAGGACCGTTCCCCGTCAGCAGCACACAGCCCACATCACCTGACCGTCGAGCATGGTCCAGTGCACGGTACAGCTCATCGACGGTGTGCGGCCGAAACGCGTTGCGGATGTCAGGCCGGTCAAATGCGATCCGGACCACCCCGTCGGTGATGGCACGGTGGTAGGTGATGTCGGTGAAGTCAAACCCCTCCATGGCGTTCCAGGAGCTGGGGTCGAAGATGGCAGAGACGGTGGCTGGGTCAGACATGCGGGCAGGGTACGCGACTACGCTGCAACGCAGTGATGCCGCCGCCCGAATGCGTGATGACGCCCGATGCCGTTGAGGCCTTGGCGAACCCGGACACGGTTGTCGTGGTGACGCGGCAGAGTGACGCAACGATCCGCATCGTGACCGATGGCTGGCCCGCTGGCGTCGACCCCGGCACGCAGCCGGTGATGACAACCGCCGGCGTCGTTGCAGTGATGCTCGATGACGAATCCTCCTTCGCAACAAGCGACTTCAGCGATGCCCGCAGCCTGCTCTTCCAACGTGAGGATGCCACGTCGTTGTTGGCTGCAGTGGGTTTTGGCCAATGGCGGGCCCGAACGCGATTTTGTTCCCGATGTGGACAGCCACTGCAACCGGACGCGGGAGGCAAGGTGCTGCGCTGCGCAAACGACCACATGCATTTCCCTCATATCGAGCCTGCCGTCATCATGCGGGTCACCGATGATGCCGATCGGGTGCTGCTGGCCCGCCAACCCTCTTGGATGCGGGGGCGATTCAGCGTGCTGGCGGGGTTTGTCGACCCCGGTGAACCACTCGAGGATGCTGTCCGCCGGGAGGTGATGGAAGAAGTGGGTCTGACCGTCGGCCAGGTTTCCTATGTCAAGTCGCAAGCGTGGCCGTTTCCGTCTTCGCTGATGGTGGCATTTGCCGCGACAGCCGACACGACTGACATACGGTTGATGGATGATGAGATAGCTGAAGCAGGTTGGTACACACGGGAGGAATTGACAACAGCCATGGACATTGGAGAGGTGGCCTTGCCTCCGCCGCTATCGGTTGCCCATCAACTATTGCGGACCTGGATGAAAGGGGACTGACGTGCGTCACGCCGTTCAGGCGATCCTGGTCCTCTGGACCCTATTTGGGGCGCTGTCGGCGTTGACGCGATTGTCGACCCGCGCTCAGACTCTGTTGCCGCGATCATCTTTTCTGTGGTGGTCGCTGGCATCATGGCTGCAACCCCGTGGGTGATATTCACCTGCCACCTACACCGTGTCGGCGCC
>JBBSNE010000378.1:0-2981 GCA_038232815.1 Euzebyales bacterium
CCAGGCGCTGCAGTCTGCCGACATCGCTGTGGACTGTCTGCTGGGAACCGGGGCGACCGGCGAGCCTCGCGGGATCTTCGCCGACGCGGTGGCCGCCCTACGCGACTTCGACCGCACCGTCGTGGCGTGCGACATCCCCACCGGTGTCGACGGCGCCAGGGGCAACGTGCCGGGCAAAGCGGTGCAGGCGGACCTGACTGTGACGCTGGGTGCACACAAACGAGGATTGTGGCTGTCCCCCGGCACGCAGCAGGTCGGCGACGTCGTGCTGGGCGAACTGGACGGGATTGACGACCAGGCCGAGCCCGTGGCCCACGTCCTGGAAGCCCACGATCTGCCGGATCTGGCCCCACCCGCCACCGCTCGTTCCCACAAACGCACCCGCGGGGTGGTGACCATCTACGCCGGAGGGCCCGGGACATCGGGTGCCGCCATCCTGTGCGCCCGAGCGGCGCTTCAAGCGGGCGCCGGGCTGGTCACCGTGGCCACCCCTGAAGCCGTGGCCCCGATCGTGGTCGGTGCGGTCCCTGAGGCGATGACCCTGGCTCTGCCTGATGATGCCGAGCAGATCGTCGACTTGCTGGCAAAGCAGATGGAACGCGCCGACGTGCTGGCCATCGGACCCGGGCTCGGTCTTGCCGATCACACCCAGGCGGCCGTGCGACAACTGGTGGCCGCCGTCGACCAGCCGGTGGTTCTGGACGCCGACGGTCTGAACGCGTTTCGTGACCACGCCGACGACCTGGGATCTCACGCCAGCTCGTTGCTGGTGATGACGCCCCACGCACACGAACTCGGTCGTCTGACGGACACCAGCGAAGATGAGGTCCACGCCCATCGGGCGGACTTGGCTGCGGAGTGCGCCGATGACTGGGGCGCCACCGTCGTGGCCAAGGGTCCCGGTTCGGTCATCGCCGCCCCCGACGGCCAGGTCTGGATCAACCCGACAGGCGGACCGGCCTTGGCGACCGGTGGCACCGGGGATGTCCTGACCGGCGTCTGCGCCACGCTGGTCGCCCAACGGCCCAAGCCGTCCAGTGTTGCCGCCGCGGTCTACTTGCACGGCCTGGCGGGAGATCTGGCGGCCCAGTCGGTGTCTGTCCGCTCGACCACCGCCGCGTCTGTCATCGATCAGTTGGGCAATGCCGCACGCATCTTGGGCCTATGACGTCTGAACCCGGGGGGCCCGCAGGAACGCGACAGCGATTCGACATCGCCACGCCGCCCCGCCACAGGCCGGTCTGGGCTGAGGTGGACTTAACCGCCATCACCCACAACGCCACTGTCCTACATCAGCACGCCAAGACGTCGCAGCTGATGGCCGTGGTCAAGGCCGACGGGTACGGACACGGGGCCGTGCCGGTTGCCATGGCCGCCCTGGCCGGCGGGGCCACATGGCTGGGCGTGGCCATGGTGGAGGAAGGCGAGCAACTGCGAGCGGCCGGCATCACCGCGCCGATCCTGGTGCTCAGCGAGCCGCCGCCACAGGCGGCCGGACCGCTACTGGCCGCTGACCTGACCCCCACGGTCTACACCCACTCCTTCGTCCAAGCCCTCATCGCGGCCGCTGATGGCCAGACGGTTGATGTGCACCTGAAGCTGGACACCGGGATGCGCCGGGTCGGACTGGCTGAGGAGGCCTGGGCGGAGGCCTTCGGACACCTGGCCTCCTCTGATGCCGTACGGGTCACCGGACTGTGGTCACACTTGGCGGTGGGGGACGAGGACGGCAACGACTTCACCCGGTTGCAACAGCAACGCTTTGCCCGCGGTGTGAGCATGGCCCAGTCGGCGGGTCTGGACCCGTCGTTGGTCCACATCGCCAACTCCGGCGGGACCACCTTGTCCACCGCCCTGCACCTGGACATGGTCCGGGCCGGTATCGCGTTGTACGGCTGTGAAGCCGCCCCCGGCGTGTTGTTGGCGGGGCTTCGTCCGGCCATGTCACTACGGTCACGATTGAGTCTTGTCAAACCGTTGGCGGCCGGCGACAGCGTCGGGTATGGCCGGCGCTGGGCGGCGACCGTCGACACCGTCGTCGGCACTGTGCCCGGGGGCTATGCCGACGGAATCCGTCGGGGTCTGACCAACATCGGACAGGTCGTCGTCAACGGTCGTCGGGTACCGATCGCCGGGACGGTGTCCATGGACCAGTTCATCGTCGACCTGGGCCCGGGCGCCACGGACGCCGAGGGCGACGACGTGTGGCTGATCGGCGGCCCCTCGACGGAAGCGGTCACCGCCGCTGACTGGGCCCATTGGCTTGACACCATCACCTATGAGGTCACCTGCGGCATAGGTGCCCGCGTCCCCCGGGTCCATCTCACGAAAGGTTTGTGACCTTTGTCCGCTCCTGCGACCCGAAGGTGACAAACCCGGGAGGGCGATTGGGTTCTGCGACCCAAAGGTGACAAGCCACCCGGGGGCCACTGGGTCCGGCGGTGGACACGACCGGATGGGCGTGCCACGCTGAGGACACCGTCAATCTCCCTGGAGGAACCTGACATGACCGACACCCTGGTACGCCTGGACCGCCACGACTGGTACGCCACGATCACGATGACGGTGCCCAAACGGCGTAACGCCCTGGCACTGACGGTCATCGAAGACCTGATAGACGCCCTGAACGAGGTCGCCACCAGCGATCTGGCCGGGGTCATGATCACCGGCGAAGGGCCCGTCTTCTCCAGCGGCCACGACTTCGCCGACATGGCCGGTCGTCCGCTGGGTGAGATGCGCCAGCTGCTTCGGACCTGCTCCGACATGATGCTGTTGATTCAACGGATCCCTCAGGTCGTGCTGGCCAAGGTCCAGGGCCCAGCCCTGGCTGCGGGGTGCCAACTGGTCGCCAGTTGTGACCTGGCCATCGCCGTCGACAGCGCCACGTTCAGCATCCCCGGCGGAAAGGGCGGATGGTTCTGCCACACCCCGGCGGTCGCCGTTGCCCGCAATGTCGGCCGTAAACAACTATTGGAGATGGC
>JBBSNE010000379.1:0-2978 GCA_038232815.1 Euzebyales bacterium
AGCGCACGTAAGGAGTCGTGCATCTCACAGACCGAAAAGATCCCGGGCCTGTTGAAGCTTGTCGACCACCATCACCATGCGGCCCCCCGTCGCAAGGTAGGCCTGTTCGATGTTGATGCCGGCCTGGGCAATCTTGGCACATACTTCTCCCATCGCCCCGGGCCGGTCGTCGATCTGCACCACCACGACATCACGCGCAGCGCGGACATCCATGCCGGCCTCCCCCAGCACCGCCAGAGCGTGCTCTGCATCGGGTACCAAGACATGGACAACACCCTTGCCCTGGCCGGTGAATGCACTGATCCCCTCGATGGATATGTCAGCTGCGCCACAGGCTTGACCAAGACGGGCAAGCATCCCGGGTTGATCGTCGGGGATGAGCGTGAAGTCTTTGTGCACAACTACCTCCGGTTTTTGTCAGAGATCCGTCGTCGTTGACATCTCCTCGTAACAAAGTCTTGCACAACGGAGGCCCGGCGTGGTGGGGAGTCCAGCAGTGGCATCGGTGTCGCGTCAAGTTCGGTATCGTCTTGCGGGCTGCGACGCTGCGACACAACCAAGGAGCATGACGTATGAAGGTTCTCGTGGGTTTTTTGAAGACACCTGAGGGCGAGGCCGCACTGACTGCGGCACTGGCCGAGGCCGAATTGCGCGGCGCCACCCTGGTGGTTGTCCATTCGCTGTACGGCGGCGGGCGCGACGAGTCCCAGTTGCCCGCATACACCAAGTCACTGCAAGAGGTCGAACAACGTCTGGGGGCGGCTGGCGTGGACTTTCAGATCAGAGAACTGGTCCGGGGAAAGGCCCCGGGTGATGACCTGTTGAGCTTCGCCGCCGAGGAGGACGTCGACATGATCGTCATCGGCATCCGGCGACGTTCCCCGGTCGGCAAGCTCATCTTGGGATCCAACGCCCAGGACATTCTTTTGGGCGCCGACTGCCCGGTCCTGGCGGTCAAACCTGCATAGTCATGAGCTGAACCGGCCGCCATTACGGCCTTCATCATGACCACCTGTACAGGTGGCCAAGTGGACACATGGACGCTGTTGTATGGGGGGCCTGGCACCGGCAGAGTCATGTCAACTTCCCGAATGACGGCTGTCAATCTTCTCCCACGACCGCGTCTGCACATTCGGATTTGCGCCGGTCTTGCCTCGCGCGCCGCGATCACCACGCGGTTGTCCAGACCCCTACCCCCCCTCCTCAATGCCTCTGAACATCGCCTCGCCTGTGATCACGACCTCGTTCGTTCGAACACTCAGCGTCACGCTATTGCTCACGATGTTGGTACTGCCCCTGACGGCAACACCCGCGCACGCCGAATCCGTTGTCAGCCGCGCCGCCGGACCCGACCGCATCGAGACAGCGATCACCGCATCTCAGAACTTTCGTGACAATGCCGAACACGCAGTGTTGGCCACTGCCTATTCGTTTCCCGACGCCTTGGCTGCAGGTGCGCTGACCAACAAGCTCAGTGCACCACTGCTGTTGACCAACGTCGACGCGTTGCCACAGGGCGTGGCGGACGAACTGCAACGTCTGGGGGTCAAGACCGTCTGGATACTGGGTGGTCTGAATGCGGTGTCTGCCGACGTCGAGGCGGGCTTGCAGGCGTTGGGCTATGAGACCCGGCGCCTTGCCGGCGCCAGCCGTTATGAGACCGCGCGAGAGATCGCAGTGACTGCTGGCCCATCCCCCACAGGCGAGGTCGTGTTGGCGTTGGGCGAACACGCCGACCCCGATCGAGCCTGGCCCGACGCCGTCGCTTCCGGTGCCTTGGCGGCGACCCCGGATCGCATCCCCACGCTGTTGACCCAGCCCGACGCCCTGCCGACGGCGACCGAGGAGGCACTGGCCACCCTCCAGACGACCCAGATCACCATCCTTGGTGGCACCAACATCATCTCTGAGGGGGTCCAGACGCGGTTGACGGCGTTGGGATATCAGACCACGCGCGTGATCGAGGATTCCCGCTACACCACATCGGTGGCGCTGGCCGAAGAGGCCCTGGCGCGCTTCGACGACAGCGCACGGCCAGCGGTCTTCGCCTCAGGCCGTGCCTTCCCTGATGCCCTGGCCGCAGGGTCCCTGGCGGCCAGTCTGGGTGCCCCGCTGCTGCTGGTGCCGCCCGTTGATGACCTTCCACCTGCCAGCGAATCATTCCTGAGGGACAATTCGCAACGATTTGCGTCAGGGGTCGTGGTCGGGGGTCCCAACGCGGCCTCGGACTATGTGGTGTCCCAGCTCGACGCCGCACTGCAAAACGAGCCTGCACCGGTGAAGAAGACCGCGCCAACGGTGGCCGAGCCACCCGAAGAAGATCCCGTCGAGACAGAACCGGTGGTCCTTGACACCTTCTCAGGCACGTCGTCGTGGTATGGCCCCGGCCTTGCCGGCAACCTGACCGCCAACGGCGAAATCTTTGATCCAAGCCAGCTGACCGCCGCCCATCTGACACTGCCCTTCAACACGATCATTCGGGTCACCAACCTGAACAACGGATTGGTTGTGCAGGTCCGTATCAACGATCGTGGTCCATATGTGGGTAGGCGTGTGCTTGACGTCTCCTCGGCTGCTGCAGACGTCCTCGGGATGAAGTCAACCGGGACGGCCCCCGTCACCGTCGAGGTGCTGTCCTACGGGTGAGGTGAGGTTGGGCTTGAGGTCGTGGTTTACAGTCCCGTGCGATGACCTCAAATCCGATCCTGTGGACCCCGTCCGCTGACCAACGCGCCGCCTCAAATCTGCACCGGTTCATGGGGGCGGCCCCCGGGCCTCCCTCGGATTACGACGAGTTGTGGCGCTGGTCGGTCACTGATGTCGACGGCTTCTGGGCACTGGCCTGGGAGCAACTGGGGGTCATTGCATCCCAGCCCTACAGCGCGGTGACCATCGGTGAGGGGATGCCCGGCACCCGATTCTTCCCTGACGCACAACTGAACTATGCCGAGAACCTGTTGGGCGGGGACGCAGACAGC
>JBBSNE010000380.1:0-2975 GCA_038232815.1 Euzebyales bacterium
GCCGCCATGGTCCTTCAGTTGGCATCCAGGGGCCCCTCCCTTCCGTGGATTGTCACGGCATTGGCGCTGAACATCGGCGTTCTGGCCGTCACCCGCGCCGTCCACCTGCCGCTGAACAATCGGCTGGCCGCGGCAGGCCCACCCGATCAGATGACCCAGGCGGCCGACACGCGACTGCAATTCGAACCGCGCTGGACCCGTTGGAACACCGTTCGGGCACTGCTGTCCACCGGGGCGCTGGGCTGTCTGCCCTGGGCCCTGGTCGTCCACGGAGGCACCGGGGGGGTGCTCGGGTCCTGACGCAACAGCCGCCAGCACCCACCCTCGACTACCTTGCCGCCCTGCGAGAGATCGAGGCGCCTGCGCAAACGGTCTTGCGGGCTGTGACCACCCAGTTGGCCCACCATCTTGTCGAACCCGGTGAGTCCCCTCCCCCGGAATCCGACATCAACCTGCCGCCACTCCCAAAGGGGCTGGCCAGCCCGTGGTTGCTGGGCCAAGCCCGGGAGGTTCTGCATGATCGTGGCCGACGGACGACGCTGGGTGCGTGGTTCACCCCCGCAGCCGTGACGCGCCACCTATTGGGAACGATAGATACCGCAGCGATCGTCACCCGAGTTCTTGATCCCTCCTGTGGGGGCGGAGCCTTCTTGCTGGCGGCTCACGAGCGATTCCCCGCCGCCCATCTGGCCGGCATCGACGTCGATCCTCTTGCGGTGGAGGTGACACGGACTGCGTTGGCATTGGCCGGCAGCAATGACCACGACATCCGTGTGGGCGATGGGTTGGGCCCCACCGGCATTGCTGGTGACGGGCAGGTCCTTGACACGCACCGCTATGACCTGGTGGTCGGCAACCCCCCGTTCCTGTCCCAATTGCAGACCAAGACCGCCCGAGACGCCGATCGGCGGAGCTGGCTGCTCCAGCGCTTCGGCAATCTGGCTGTCGGCTATGCCGACGAGGCAGCACTGTTTGTCCTTGCCGCCGCCCGTGACCTGTTGACGCGCGAGGGCACAGCCGTTCTGATCGTGCCCGAGTCCCTTATGGCCGCTCGTGATACCGAAGGGATCCGCCACGAGGTATCCCGCCACTGCACCGCAGAGGTCGTGTGGCGGGACACCGACGGTGTGTTCCCTGGGATACCGTCCTGCGCACTCCGACTGACCCGACGAAACAACCCCCGGCCGGGTAGTCCCAGCACGTCCTGGGCGTCCCTACTGGCCGACGACGTCCCCCCGGTCACCGTGCAATCTGTCCGCACGATCCGGCAGGCAGCCACGGCCACGGCGGACTTCCGTGAGGCCTATTACCTGTTGGCAAGCCACATCCAAGAGGAGGAGGACCTGCCCCCTGGTTCTGGTCACCGCATCGTGACCGTCGGGCTGATCGACCCCGCGCACATGCGGTGGGGCGAAAGGCCCATACGGTTCGCCAAGCAACGTTGGCAGCGGCCGGTCGCCGTCGGTCTGCCCGCCGATTTCGTGTCGTCCCGGACGGGTCCAAAGATCCTGGTGGCGACCCAGAGCAAGGTGCTCGAAGCGGTGGTCGACAGCGACGGCGACCTGATCCCGAGCACCCCGGTCATCACCGTTCGAACCGATCAGCTATGGCATGTCGGGGCGGCCTTGACCAGTCCCGTCCTGACCGCGATCGCCGCCCGACGACATGCCGGGGCGGCACGGTCGCGGGGGGCGATCAAGCTCAGCGCCAAGCAGATTCTGGACCTGCCTCTGCCCGAGGGCCCCTCGCCCGCATGGGATCAGGCCGCGCAGTTTTATCGCGAGGCACACGGCATTTCCGATCCGGTATCCCGCCATGAACTCCTCCGCCACTGCGGTGAGCTGATGACAACCGCCTATGAGGTTGACGATCCGACTCTTGTGGCTTGGTGGACAGACCGCCTGCCCCTGCGTTGATCATGGCGCGGTCATCATGACGTCCAGGGCCTTGCGACCGACGCCGTAGGTCAAGAAGTTGATCGCCACGACCCCGTCGGTGTCAGCGACGGTTCCCGTCGCACAATTGTGCTCCTCAGTCGTCAGTGACACCTCGACCAAGCCCTGACCCGAAAGTGGCGGGGGGTCTGGAACCCGGTGATTGTTTAGGACGATAACCCGGTCCGGTATCCGGCATGTTTCGGAAGGCAGACCAACAGTTGTGTCGCACCGTGACACGCAGCGGTAATATCTGGGGAATGAGCGACCATCTGACGTTGCGCGTGAAGTCGCCGACGATGAGCCGGTTGCGCGAGCGAGCACGGAGGGCCGGTTTGCCCGTGCGAACGCTGACGCAGCGCTACATCGAAGAGGGGCTACGCCACGACCTGCACCCACTCATTCATTTCGTCGACGGGCCCACCGGGAGACGGGCCGCGGTGCTTGGTACCGGACTGGACGTGTGGGAAGTCATCGCCACTGTCCAGGACAACGCGGCAGACCTGGAAGAATCGACGACCTACCTTGATGTGCCGCACGGTCTGGTGCAAGCCGCAGTGGCCTACTACGGTGCCTACCAAGACGAGATTGATTATGAGATTTCCCTCAATCAGGCTGAATGGGATGACGGCCTGACGGCAGTTCGCCAGGGACAACAGGCTCTGGAGGCGTGAAGGCGCTGCTTGATGAGCAGCTCTCACGATTGATTGCCGAAGTATTGCGAGCGCGCGGGCTGGACGCCCAAGCAGTGACCGAACGGTCGGAACTGACGGGACTGTCCGACGAGGACGTCATGAACTTCGCGGCCCTTGAAAATCGTGCGGTTGTGACAAACAACATCAAAGACTGTCGCCCCATCGCGGCACGACGTTTGAGCGCCGGTATGGGCCATGCCGGTTTGATCCTCCTCCCTGCGAGTCGCACTCGAACGCGTTCTGCAGTAGGCGGACTGGCTGATCTGATCGCTACGGTCATCACTGCCCACCCTGGTGGCATAGCCAACAGCGAGCAATGGCTGGACCGCCCAAACCCGCTTGGTCC
>JBBSNE010000381.1:0-2968 GCA_038232815.1 Euzebyales bacterium
CGGCAAATCTTTAGCTAAAACTTTGGGTAAGGACCAGCGTTTATGATTGGCTCCCCCAGCTGCCCGGGGGAAGACCACTTTTGTACCCCATTGGTCTGAGTTCCATGGGGTGTGCGTGGATGTCCGTCAGCGTCGCGGTTGTGTTGAACGTCGCTGAGATCTGGGATGGTGGCGTCACTTCGGTTCAGGATCGGTTGGGGGCATTAGTTTGCCCCCGGCCGGGGGCCGGGGGCGTGGTGTGGGTGTGTGTGGGGTCAGTCGGGGTTGATCTCGGTGAGGGCGGTTCGGGCGGCTTGTTCGTCGACAATGCCTTTGTTGTCGGCGAAGGTGGCGATGAGCGCTTGGATTGCGAGGTTGTTGATCGCGCGGGGGATGCCGCGGGCGGTGGTGTGGATCAGACCGATCGCGTCGTCGGAGAACAGGGTGTCAGACCGTCCGGCGAGTGTGAGGTGGTGTGTGATGTAGGCGGCGGTGTCGGCGAGGTCGAGCCCGGCGAGGTGGGCGCGGAGGGTGATGCGTTGGTCGAGCGCGGCGAAGTGGCCGAGCTTGAGCCGCCTGCGGAGGGTGGGTTGGCCGAGCAGGATCAGCGCCAGTGGGGAGCGGGCGTCCATGTCGGTGTTGGTGAGCAGCCGGAGTTGTTCGAGTTGGTCGTTGGCGAGCAGGTGGGCCTCGTCGACGATGAGGACGACCTGTTTGCGGCGTTCGTCGTGTTCGGCGGCGAGCAGTTCGGCGGTTTGGGCGATGAGGGCGGGCCGGTGGAACTTCGGTTCGCCGCCGAGGTGGGTGATGAGGTGATGGTGGATGCCGCGGGCGCCGATCATGGGGTTGGCCAGGTAGATGATTGAATGGCGGGACGCGTCGAGCGCGGAGACGGTGGCGCGGGCGGCGACGGTTTTGCCGGCGCCGACTTCGCCGGTGAGCACGCCGATGACTTGCTGGTCGATCAGCCAGCGGAGTCGGGCGACGGCTTCTTTGTGGCCGGTGGAGGCAAACAGCTGGGAGGGTGAGAGGTTGCGGCCAAACGGATGCCGGGAGAGCCCGAAGTGGGTTTGGAGTTGCTGAATCACGCCGCTCCCTCCTGCTCGTTGTCGTGGGCGTCGGGGGTGAGGTCGGCGAAGTTGATCGCCTTGCGGGTCGCGGCGGCGTGTTCGGCGGCGACCAGGGCGAGGTAGTCGATGCCCGATTGGGCGGGCATGTCATCGGGTTGGCTGACCGCACCGACAGCGCCTGGGTGCACGTGGGCGCCCAGCATGTGGGGGGCGGCGTGACCAAAGGACTGCTCGCGGTAGCGGACCTCCACGCAGGTCAGGTCGAAGGGGTCAAAGACCAGCTGGACTTTACGGCCGATCAGGGCCGGGTCGACCTCGTAGCGGTTGCCATGCAGCGACACCAGCGCAGTTTTGGTGACCGTGCGTTCTTCGGCCCATAAGAACGCTTCGCGGAGCAGTTGGGGGAACGGCAGATCGATGATCCCCGCGTCGGTGAACCGTTCCAGCGGAGTCTGGCCGGTCTCGGTGTGGACGCGGCGGTGGTAGACCTGCTCAACCCAGGCGACAAACAGCCCATTCAACGCCTCCAGATCGGCGACGTGGTCGGTGTCGATCTCGATGAGGAACTGGTCTCTGACGGTCCGAAAGAACCGTTCGATCTTGCCTCTGCCAGCCGGCTCACCGGGTCGGGAGTGGACCAGCCTGATCCCAAGGACCGCACAGGCCCGCTGCAACGGCGAGGCGACAAAAGCCGAGCCGTTGTCAACGTAGAGACGTTTGGGGATGCCACGGGCGGCAAGCCCCCGACGAAACGCCGCCTCCAACCTGACGCTGTCTTCAGCACGGCCCCACCGGTAGCCCGGAATCAACCGGGAGTGATCGTCGATGAAGGCGAACAGATAGGCCTTGCGGCCTGCGATCTTGGGGCCGTGCAGCGCGTCAGCGATCCACAAGTCGTTGACGGCCTTGGCCTCAAACCGGCCAAAGGACCGCGGTGCCGACCCGTCAGGACGCCGGTGATGGCCGGTGCGGCGGAAGTGCCGCTGGATCGTGCGTGCCGACGGTGGGGCATGACCGGCGGCCAGCATCACCTGGCGGATCTGTGCTGCGGTCCGCCCCGGCTTCTCTTCCTTCAACGACACCGCCAACGCCAACACCTCCGCCGACGTTCGAGGCTGCCGGGATCCAGGTGCGGGAATCAACGCGTCAAACCCGCCCGTGCGGTAGGCCCGGATCCACTCATCAAGAGTGGAACGGGCCACCCGTCGGCGGTGCCCGTCCGGACCGACATGATCACGACCAGCCAGGTCACGGACCAACCGGCCCCGCTCAGTGCCCGTCAGGGCCGGGTCGGCGGCCTGGCGGACCAGCGCATAGCGGAACAAGGCGATCTCTCGTCTGACAGCATCTTCCATCGGGCATCTCCTCGGGGTCGGTAACGGAGATGCGGAGGGTTCACGGCCGCCACGGCGCCGGGAAGGGCTGGCTGGTGTTGCACAACAACCGGCCGCCCGTCGCCACCGATGCGAAGTCCCACACGATCTGATTGGCGGCCTGACCCGCAGCGGCGATCACGACCACCGCATCAGCGATCGGACTGCCCGTCGGGGCAGGACCGGCCCAGCCCGGCAACAGCCACACCGCCCAAGCTGTGAAGTGCGCCCGGAGCCGTTCCGCCCGCTGGCGCATCCGACCAATCCAGCCACGAACCGTGGACCGTTCCCGACCCAGCCGTCGTGCGATCGCCCGGACCGACACACCCACTGCGGCCAACCCGATCGCCTGACCGATCACCCCGACACCATCGGCCCGGCGCAGCAACAAGCCCGCCGGCAACAACACATGCGTCACACGGCATCCCCGGCACCGACCACGCCGTGGCACCACCACCCCCACCTGGTCCCCGCCACGGATCACCCGCCGACGCGCTGACCCCCACGGACCCAGACAGCCCCCACACGACGGGCACGCCAGCCCGC
>JBBSNE010000382.1:0-2960 GCA_038232815.1 Euzebyales bacterium
AAACGCCAGGGGACCGACCCGGGGGTGAGGACCCGGTGGATACCGCCGGTGACGAAGAACTGTTCAACGCGCCCCCAGGTAGTCCCTAACTCCGATGCCAGGAGCAGCAGAACTTCGCGCCCTTCGCCGGCGGATCAAGAGCGTCAAGTCGACGCAGAAGATCACCCGTGCGATGGAATTGATCGCGGCCAGCCGGATCACCAAAGCCCGCCAGGCCGTCGAACGGGCGCGTCCCTATGCCGAGGGGGTGTCGCGCGTCATCAAGGATCTTGCTGCGGTCAGCTCGATCAGTGACCACCCGATCCTGGCCGACCGTGAGAACCCGACGACTGCAGCCGTCATCGTCATGACCTCTGACCGCGGACTGGCCGGGGCGTACAACACCAACGTGCTTCGCCTGGCCGAACGGATCATCGCTCAGGAGGAGAAGGCTGGTTTGTCCGTCGAGGTGCACACGGTCGGAAAGAAGGGTGACGGTTACTTCCGCTACCGCGGGCGCAACCCGGAAACGACCTGGGAGGGGGTCACCGACCGTCCCAGCTATGCCGATGCCGCCGCCGTGGCCAAACCGATCGTGGAACGGTTCGTCGCGACCGACATCGACCGGGTGTGGCTGATCTACACCGACTTCAAGTCGGCCTTGACCCAGGTGCCGGATGCGGTGCAGATCCTGCCGGTGGACGCCAGGTCCTTTGAGGGCGGTGAGGGCATCAGCCCCGAGTTCATGATCGAGCCCGAACCCGATGAGTTGCTGAACGCCTTGATCCCTCGCTACGTCGAACACCAGGTCTTTGCCGGAATGCTCGAATCGGCGGCGTCAGAGCACGCCTCGCGGCAGCGGGCCATGAAGGCCGCGACGGACAATGCCGGTGAGGTCCTTGACAACCTGACCATCGAGGCCAACCAGGCCCGCCAGTCCGCCATCACCACCGAGATTTCTGAGATCGTCGGCGGCGCCGAAGCGCTGTCGAATCGATAGGAGACACCATGAACACCACCGCCAGTACCACCGAAACCGATTTGGCCGAAGGTCGTGTCCTGTCCGTGGTCGGGCCGGTCATCGACGTCGAGTTCCCACCAGACGCCTTGCCCGAGATCAACTTCGCCCTGAAGTTGGACCTCGAGCTTGACGGGAACCAGCGCACCATGACCGCAGAGGTCGCCCAGCACATCGGCGACCGGGTCATCCGCGCCATCGTCATGCAACCCACCGACGGCCTACGCCGCGGCACCAGCGTCCGCAACACCGGGGCGCCCATCATGGTCCCGGTCGGCGAGGGGGTGCTGGGTCACATCTACAACGTGTTGGGCGAGCCGCTCGACATCGACCCCAGTGAGTTGAACCCCTCCGATTACTGGCCGATCCATCGTGACCCGCCGCCGTTTGACGAGCTGGAACCGCAGTCCAAGATGTTCGAGACGGGCATCAAGGTCATCGACTTGATCGAGCCGTACGTGGAGGGCGGGAAGATCGGCATGTTCGGGGGTGCCGGTGTGGGCAAGACCGTGGTCATCCAAGAGATGATCCAGCGTGTCGCCCAGGACCACGGTGGGTTCAGCGTGTTCGCGGGTGTCGGCGAGCGAACCCGCGAAGGCACCGACCTACGTCTTGAGATGGAAGAATCCGGAGTGCTCGAAAAGACGGCATTGGTCTTTGGGCAGATGGACGAACCCCCCGGCGTGCGACTGCGTGTCGCCCTGTCAGCGCTGACGATGGCGGAGTACTTCCGCGACGTGGACCGTAAGGACGTGTTGTTGTTCATCGACAACATCTTCCGGTTCGTCCAGGCCGGATCAGAGGTCTCGACGTTGTTGGGCCGCATGCCCTCAGCCGTGGGGTATCAGCCGACGCTGGCCAATGAGATGGGGCAGCTGCAAGAGCGCATCACCTCGACCAAGGGTCACTCGGTGACGTCGCTGCAGGCCGTGTACGTCCCGGCTGATGACATCACCGACCCCGCGCCCCACGCGACCTTCGCCCATCTGGACGCCCAGACGGTGCTGTCCCGGTCGATCTCGGAGTTGGGGATCTACCCGGCGGTGGACCCCCTGGACTCCACCAGCCGGATCCTTGACCCCCAGATCGTCGGCGAGCGCCACTACGACGTGGCGACGCGTACCCAGCAGGTCCTTCAGCGCCTGAGCGACCTGCAGGACATCATCGCCATCCTGGGGCTTGACGAGCTGACCGAAGAGGACAAGCTGACGGTCCAACGTGCCCGCAAGGTCCAGCGCTTCTTCGGCCAGCCGTTCTACGTCGCCAAGCAGTTTACCGGCATCGAGGGCAAGACCGTCCCGATCGAGGAGACCGTCGAGGCCTTCGAGAAGCTGATCGAGGGCGAATTGGACGACATCCCCGAGCAGGCCTTCTTCAACTGTGGTGGCCTGGACGACGTCATGGAAAACGCGCAACGGCTGAAGGACGCCTGATGGCGGACACGGTCATCGATGCTCGGGTTGTGTCTCCGGACGACGCGATGTTCGAGGGTGAGATCGTGGCGTGCTACGCCCGTTCGACCGAGGGGGAGATCGGGATCCTGCCGGGTCACCAGCCGGCCTTGTTGCTGCTGGCCCCCGCCCCCCTGGAGCTTGAGTTGGCCGGAGGCGGCCGCGAAACCTTCGCCATAAGGTCGGGTTTCCTTGAGTACGCCGGCAACCAGTTGACCATCTTGGCCGACGACGCGACCCGGGTGGACAACAAGGATGCCGCCTACGGGGCGGTCGATGAGTTCGAAGACCTTGAAGAACCCGAGCAACCGGAAGAAGCGGCAGCCCCGGCACCAGGTTAGACCCCTCGTGCGACATCTCGACCGCATTGGACTGGGAGGGGCCGGGGTGGTGACCTACGCCATCGACGCCTCCGGTGTTGCGTTCAAGAACGTCACCGTGAACCGGGGTTGGCACATCGGTTCTCGGGTGCCCAAACGATGGTGGCGCTGGAGTACTCCCTCGTCGACCGC
>JBBSNE010000383.1:0-2957 GCA_038232815.1 Euzebyales bacterium
CGTCGGCGCGACCCTCCAGATGTTGGTCGAGGACCATCAGGACGGTTATGCGGTCGGTCGCAGCTATCGTGAGGCGCCGGAGACCGACGGGGAAATTCGTGCGGCGGGTGTCGGCACACCCGTGGGACGGTTCGCACCGGTCAGGATCAACGAGACGGACGGGGTCGACCTGATCGGCACCGGTGGCTAGCGGTGGCGCCGCCCAGTCGGTCTGCTCGCGAAACTGACGGTGAACCCAGTCCCTTCAATGTGGCGAATGCCTTCACCTTCCTGCGCGTCATGTTGGTGCCGGTCATCGGGCTGTTGCTGTTTCTGAGCGCGGCCGATGAACCGGGTGTGACGTCGGCGACCCGGTGGTGGGCTTTTGGCATTTTTGTGTTCGCAGCCTGGACTGATTCCATCGATGGCTGGCTTGCCCGGCGGCTTGTCGGTGTCACGCGGTGGGGGCAGTTGGCTGACCCGTTGGCCGACAAACTGCTGATCATCGGATCCCTTGGGATCCTGGCTGCGCTGAATGAGCTGCCGTGGTGGGCGGTGGTGGTCATCATCGCCCGGGAGGTGGCGGTCACGTGGCAGCGTGCCGTCTTGGTCCGCAACCTGGGCGTGGTCATGCCGGCCAGTGTCTGGGGCAAGGTCAAGACGGTGACCCAGGTGCTGGCGGTCACCTTGTATCTGTATCCGGGAGTCAGCCAGGTGGTTCGGCAGGGCGCCCTGGCCATCGCGGTGCTCGCAACGATCGGCAGTGGGCTTGAGTACGTGGCCCGGGTCCGCCGTCTGCGGGTGGTCGACGCCCGGATCGAACAGGACCTGCCCCCCCGACGTGGGGGCTGACCGTGCAGGCTGAGGTCATCGCCGTTGGTACCGAACTGGTGCTGGGCGACAGCGTTGACACCAACTCGGCGTGGATCTCGGGGCGCCTGGCCGAGATCGGTGTCGACGTCACTCGTCATGTTGCCGTGGGGGATGACCTGGACCGCATGGTCGGCGTGCTGCAGGAGGCGTGCCGCCGAGCCGACGCCGTGTTGCTGACCGGCGGGTTGGGTCCGACCCAGGACGATCTGACCAAGGTTGCGGTGGCGCAGGTGGCCGGCGTGGCCTTGCAGCGTGACGACGCGATGGCCGACGACATCGCGGCCTACTTCTCCTCCCGTGGCCGGGAGATGCCGTCCAACAACCTGCAGCAGGCCGACAAGCCCGCGGGTGCATGGTGGCTGACCAGGGTCGGCACCGCGCCGGGGATCGGTCTACAGGTCGGCGGCGCCGTGGTCTATTGCATGCCGGGAGTGCCGCAGGAGATGCAGGTGATGATGGACACCGACGTAGTGCCCGATCTGCAGCGACGCGGTGGGCTTGCGGCCGCGGTCAGCCGAACGGTACGGACCAGTGGCCTGAGTGAGAGCGGCATCGCGGCCACCCTGGCCGACCTGGTGGAGGAGTTGGAGGCTGCCGGCAACCCCTCCATCGCGTTCTTGGCCTCTCGCGGTGAGACCCGGGTCAAGGTGATGGCGCGGGGGGCCACCCGGGATGCGGCGCTGAGTCTTGCGACACCGGTCGTGTCGCGTGTGGTAACCCTTCTGGGCGCGGGGGTGGTGGGTTTGGACGAGGAGGGAACCGAGTTCGCCATCGGGCGTCGACTTGTCTCCGCGGGCCTGACCGTGGCAGTGGCCGAGTCGGTGACCGGCGGGGGATTGGGGGCGAGACTGGTGAGCGTCCCCGGTGCATCGGAATGGTTTCGGGGCGGGTTGATCACCTATGCGACGCAGACCAAGGTGTCTCTGGCGGGGCTTGATTCGGGGGCGTTGGCTTTGGACGGGGCGGTCAGTGGCTCCACCGCAGAGGCGTTGGCCCTGGCCGCGGTGGACCGACTGGGGGCGGATGTCGGTGTCTCGGTCGTCGGTGTCGCGGGGCCCGCGGAACAAGACGGTCAGCCCGTCGGGACCATCTGGATCGGTACGGTCGGTCCAGACGGTTTCCCTCGGGCCCGGCAGGTGCTGGTGCCGGGGCGATCGCGCGTACAGATCCAGGAGTACGCGGCATCTGCTGCGCTCAGCGCGTTGTATCGCTACGTCGTACGCCTGACCGAAGGCGGTTGAACCGGCGGTTCTTCGTCAGCGAATGCGGCCGGTGTCGCACCCGGGGCCTATGCTTGGGACGTTGGAGTTACCCAAGTGTGATTACAAGTCTGCGACCCGGAAGTCATGATGTACCACGATCTGCTTGCCCAAGAGGGCCCTGAGGCGACCGCCGGTCCTGTCCGGATGCCGGTCGGGCGTGCCGGACAACTGCAGGTGCTACGCCGCCAGTTGTCGGTCTGTGAACAGGCCATTTCTGTCGCGCAGAAGCGCCTGGCTGACTCCATGGTGGATGAAGATGGTGACGATTCGCGGCGGTGGCTTGCAGTACGGGGATCTCGCGCGGTGGTCCACAAGATCCAACGGCAGATCCTGCCACTGGTTGACCGGGTCCCGATGTGGCTTCGCACCGACCCGGAGTACGTGGAATGCCAACGCGTCGCCCATGGCTTGCGACGCAGTGCCGAGGCGGCGTTGCGGGACAGCACGAACTACACAGTCGACCTGGTCAACGCCCAGCCGTTGATGGCCCGGTAGCAGATGCTGGTATGACGAACGCTTGTTCGATATCATGCGCGGAACGTTGTCCACAGGCACCGTCACCTTTCTCTCGGAGTGTCACACCCCCCGCGTAGCGTCAGCACCACTCGAAACAAGAACCAGGAGACCCCCATGGCCACAGATCGTGAGAAAGCGTTGGACGTCGCCCTCGGCGCCATCGAAAAGCAGTTTGGCACCGGAGCGATCATGCGCATGGGGGAGGGGGCAAAAACCAAAATCGCCACCATCCCCACGGGCGCGATCGGCCTGGACGTGGCCTTGGGTATCGGCGGTTTCCCCCGCGGCCGGGTCTGTGAGATTTTTGGTCCGGAGTCGAGTGGAAAG
>JBBSNE010000384.1:0-2957 GCA_038232815.1 Euzebyales bacterium
GTCGGGAAGGCGTCGCCGGCCGCAGCCCCGATGGCGATCAGCTCCGGCGTGTCGGGGCGGGCATCGAGAT
Organism: Euzebyales bacterium; assembly: GCA_038232815.1. Lineage (GTDB taxonomy): Bacteria > Actinomycetota > Nitriliruptoria > Euzebyales > Euzebyaceae > Euzebya. The sequence goes on from JBBSNE010000384.1 coordinate 71, forward strand.
AGGCCTGTGTTTCCGGCGGGACGTTCCCATCGCTGGTCAACAACACCCCTGCCTGCACGCCCGCGCCGTCACCGACTGCCAGCGCAGCGGCGCCGGCCACGATGGAGTCAGCAAAGTCACCACCGTTGGCGAGCAGCAAGGTGGCGGGGTCGACCAGGCCTAACTGGGCGATGATGGTGGCCGTTTGGAACCGGTTGACCCCGCCGTAGCGGATGGTTTCAAACCCCAGCTCATCCAGCCTGGCTGCGACGGCATCGGACAGGGCGGCGGTGCCGCCCAGCAGGTAGACGTCGCCGCCGGGTGGTAAGACACGTTGGATCTCCGCCTCCGTCTCGCCGTTCAGACTGTCGGGGTTGGTCAACAGCAGCGGGGCGCCACGGTCGATGGCCAACGGTGTGCCGGCCTGCGCGTCAGGAAACAGATCGGCCCGAGTCAACACGACCGCGGGTGCCTGGCCGTCACCACAAATCGTCTGGGACGCCACGATGGCGGTTTGGATCCGATTGAGTCCCGCGATCCGGTTCATGCCGATGCTGATCGGCGGATCGGTCGCCGTGGACGCTGACAGACTGCAGCCAGGATCTGGGTCCGGGTCCGGGTCCGGGTCCGGGTCCGGGTCTGGTGTCGGGTCAGGGTCGGGTGTGGGGTCGGGGTCGGGTGTGGGGTCGGGATCGGGCGTCGGGGTTGGGTCGGGAACCGCCCCCACGAACACCTCGTGGGCGCCGCGATCACACGCGTCTCCCTGAGGGCGGGCAAAGCTTCGTTGGTCCAATCCTGCGTCGGACCCGCCGCACAAGGCAGGGTCGGCGCTCTCCAGTGCGGGGCTGCCCGCCAAGGGCGCATGGGTCAGCGATGCGAACTCTGCCCCTGGTTGGCCGTACATCGGGGCGTCGTTGTCAGCCAACGGGCCGATCTGCGGATCGGTGCCCGGCAGGTCATTGGGGTCGGTCAGGTTGCAGCTGTCGTCGTCGGAGATGTTGAAGTCCCGGCTGCCGACACTGCCTAGGCAGTTGACCGTCGTATCGTGCCCACTGACGATCGATGACTCCATCCGGAAAGGAGCGCCGTTGGTCGCAATGGCCGTCGGTGGGGGTGCGGCGAAGCTGCTGAAGGCTCCGTTGCCACTGTCGGCGATTGTGGAGAACAAGACAGTGGCCGAGGTTCCAGGTGCGGTCTCCAGGGAGGTGACGTCGGTTGCGTCGGAGTCAGAGATCGTGGAGTTGGCCAGTGTCATTCGCGTGGGCTGCGCGATGTAGACGGCGGCCCGAAACTCGGTTTCGGTGTCGGTGATCAACGTTCGTCGGATCTCTGCGTCCAGGGCCCCGATGCGCAGCGCGCCGCCGCGGTTCTGTGCGTTGTTGCCGGTGAAGACCGAGTCGGTGATCAGCACCTCGCTGACGAACTTATCGTCGGTATAGATGGCGCCGCCCTCCAGGGTTTCGCCGTCTGGGCCGATGAGGGGGCTAGTTCCGTCCTCGGCTTCGGCGCCGTTTCCTTGAAAAGCGCTTTCGGCAACCATCAACCGGCCTTGATCCAGTGATATGGCGCCACCTACCCGAGGACCGACAATGACCTCATCTTCTGGCGTGCGATTGTCCGTCAACGACGAACCGGTGATGGACAACGTCGAATCAAGGTTGGCTCCTGTTGCCTGGATTCCCCCACCTTCCACAACCGACTGGCCGCGGTTGATGGCCGAGTCGCTGATGTCGATGGCGGTGAAGCCGTCAGCGGCGATGACCCCGCCCCTTCCACGTGCGTAGGCATCTCCCAAAAAGGACTCCGTCACCACAATTGAGGTGCCGTCCACGAATACCGCACCACCCTGCCCCAACGCGAGGCTGATCCCCAAGAACGACCGCGTGATCGTCAGGGGGGCACTCGTCCGGACGATGCCACCGTTGCCATCTACTATCGAACCGCCGGCGACCATGTCGATCAAGGTCAGTTCTGCATCGGCATCGAAGATCCGTGATTCGGGCCCGCGGGTGGAAAATTCTGTGAAGATGGCCCCGTTTGTTTCCGGATCACCACCTCGGCCCTGTACGGTCAACGCGTCGGTGACGTCCAGGTCCCAGACCGTGGCGTCATCGCCGACGCCCTCTTGACTCAGAGCGACGTGACCGTTCTCGGCGAACGTGATGACATCGGCCCCTGGTGCCGCGTTGGCGGCGATGACCGCCTCACGCAGCGAGCAATCGGTGGGCGCACAACCATCCGGCACGGGATCGTTGTCCTCGGAGTCAAGCCCGACCAAGTCCGGGTTGTCGGTTCGGTTTGCGGTGACCTCAAATGTTGCCGCGTGAGCGGGGGCCGGTGTCAGAAGCGACGCCAGCAAGGTCAGCAGCACCACAACCGAAAGCGCCGAAACGCGTCGGCTGTTTTGGTTAGATGATCGGTGTGCGGCCATGCGTCTCAACTCCCGTGTCGTTGTGTTGCTGGAACGGACGGTACGCAGGACCGGTAGGAAACCGGTAGGAGTCCTGGCCAGCCGACACCACACCCACCGAGGAAAATGCGGCGTCGGTGGCCTGGGTAACGCTGGGCTGCGAACGTCATGCACCAATCGCGGTGCTGATCTCATCTTCCACATCGGCGCTCACGGCGGCGGTACCACCGAAGATGACCGCGGTGTCGATGGTGGCGGCGTTTGTCTCCAACCACGATCGCACGCTGGCGGGTAGTTCGTCGGTGGAGACCAGGACAACAGGGCCGGGGCCTATTTCGGCCCTCCCGACGACCGCCCCGCCGGTCAGCCCGTCGGCGAAGTCATCGGCCCGGGCGATCCCGATCACGTTGGGGTCGGTGAAGAACCGGTCGGCAACAGCCAGGGCGGTTTCGAAGCGGGTGGGGCCACTGACCTCTTCGGCGGTCGGGAAGGCGTCAC
>JBBSNE010000385.1:0-2956 GCA_038232815.1 Euzebyales bacterium
CCCATGCGGGCAGTAGGGAGGCGTCAGCGACGGCGATGACGCCTTGGTCCACCAGACGTCCGGCGATGGCGTTGGTCACGCTCTTGGCCATGGACCAGCCAAGTTGCGGGGTGTCCGCGTCGAACCCGTCGGCATAGCGTTCGGCGACGATCCGGCCCTCGTGCACCACCACGACGGCACGGGTGCCCCGTTGGCGTCCCTCGGGGTCGTTCTCAGCGAAGGCCCGGTCGACCGCCTGCTGGATCGCGGCTGTGTCCATGGACTGTGGCGGCGAGTTGACTTGTTGTCCTTGGGGCCATTCCTGGTCCACGGGCGGCTCCTCGACCGGGATCGGGGCAGCAAGGGAGGGGCGCTGGTCGGCCAGGGTGCAGCCCAACCCCGGGGCGTAGTACGCCGTCTGACCGAACATTCCCACCAAACTTGAGGTGGCGGTCCCGTCTGCGGCGTCGACGTCGGTGCGAAGCAGCGGTATCAACGGATTGGGTGGGAGGTCTTCTGCCGGTGCCTGTGCATCCCGTCCAGCCACCAGTTCGACTGCGCAGGCGTTGTGGGCAGCATACCCGGTGGCGGTCAACAACAGTGGTCGGGCATACCACAGCGCGCCGGCGACGGCCGCCAGCACGATGACGACCGCAATCAAGACCCACCTGCTTCGGCTCAAGACCCAAACCGTATCGCGCACCGGCCTGTCCTGAACATGTTGTCCAGCACGCGATCGAGGGGCCTCACCCAACCCCAAGGAATTGACACCTCGACTGGCGGGAATTGACGCAGTCTCAATCGAGAGGAGCCGCTGACCTGGGTCTTTTCACAAGGTGTCGACACGTCGTGCAGCCGCCTATAGCCCTGCCGGTGTCAAATCCTTGGTGGAGACAGTCATTGAGGGTGACGGGCTTGGACACCGGAGGACTGGAGAGACCACCCTGGGAGGCAATGGACACCCACACCGACGTCCCCGAGGCACCCGGACCCAGGTCCTATGCCACCACCAACCGCCTGCTGCTGTTACTGGATGGCCGGCCCGTGACCGTTGTTGAGCATGATGCGTTGCACAGGGCAATTGCGCGACATGGCCGGCGTCTCCATGGTCTCGACCATGGAGATGGATGGCGTCGACTCTGCTGACTCCATGGCCGCCTTCACCAACGAACAAGCTGTGGTCCTGGCCGAGCTGGGGGGAGTGGTCACCGCGGACCCCGATCAACAGCAACGGTTGCTGGCGGCCGCCATACAGCCGGGCGGTCCGGTTGTCGCAGCCGAGCCGGAACGGGTGGTGCACCTGATGGATGGGCACGCGCCCCCTACCGCCTGGCACCCGGTGACACGGCTTTGACCTGGGGTCTGCAGGCCATCGGCATCCCACAAGCCCGCACGACCGGGGTGGGCGCCAAGGTGGCGGTGCTGGACACCGGCGTTGACATCGACCATCCCGACCTGGCCGGTCGCCTGGCCGCCACGACCTCATTCATCGCTGGTGAGGGCGTCGCTGACGGCAACGGCCACGGCACCCACGTCCTGGGCATGGTGGGCGGCCCGATCCAACCGGTCGGCGGTGTGCGCTCTGGCGTCGCGCCCGACGCCGAACTGCTGGCCGCCAAGGTCATCAACGACGCCGGCACCGGCGACGACGCCGGCATCCTGGCCGGGATCGAATGGGCCATCGAACAAAACTGCCATGTGGCCTCGATGTGGCTGGGTGCCGCGGCCGGGCCCCTCGATCAACGCGTTGAACACAGAGGCGTGTCCCCAGGCTGACGGACTCATCCGCGCCCCGCCAATCCTGCCCAGTTCGGCCTTGTGGGGTCACCAAACCCATGACAAGTCTTTCCGGTCCCTTTCCCTCGCTCACAACTCTCACGCTGCGCCGTGCAGCCCTCCCTGCGAACGGGCGGCTGGCACGACGAGAGTTGACTGTCGTTGCGACGCAACGCATCCAGGATCACTGGACCCCTACGGGGCAGACGCTCTCAGTTGTGTAGCGCGGTCGTGACGCGGCGGTTGGCGCGAAGGGCGACCGCCAGCGCAGCGACTGCGAGCAGCGCGGCACCGACCACGGGCCATGCGCGCTGTGTGGTCTGCGGGGCAGGAACCTCCGCGGTCGCCCGCGTCGCGGATGCCAATGCGGCGACGGTGGCGTCGGTACGCGCCCCACCGTCGTCACTGACAAGCAGTACCCCGGCCATACCCTCGCCGTCACGGCTGCTGTGGATCGTGCAGTAGACGCGCACAAGACCCTGGTCAGGCGCGGTGATCGTCGCCGTGTCGCCTGGCTGTAGGATACCGGTGTCAAAGGACCCCTCGAGGGCGGTGTAGGAATGCTCCATCGCCCCCTCGTTGACGATCGTCGTCTTCTGCCCCGGTGAGGCGAACAGCGCGGTGGCGCTGAAGCAGTTGTCACGCATCGTGACTGTTTCATCGGTGCCGAAGCCGGAGCACAGGCTGCCGCCCCCTGCCAGCGCCGCTGTTGGCAAGACGACGAGCACGGTGGTGAGGGCCAGCAGTAGGCATCGCTGTTTCATGATGGACTCCTGGTAGTAGGTGTTCATCGGGGAAGACGACCGGCGCGCGCCGAATGTTCATCTCGTCGCGGCGTCCGTTCGTGATGGCCGGCGCTGTTCGAAGTGCCTCCACCCCGGTCAACACGCCGCCGGACCCCTCGGCATACAGCGACTCCACCGACGGTTGGTAAACGGGTGGCCAGCTCGTCTCGTGCGGATCGTGTCGCTGAATGCCTGGGGTGCGGCTTTGTACGACGCCCTGATCGAATGGTTGCCGAGCTGTGGTGCGGACATCATCTGTCTTCAGAACTCACCCGAACACTGGGGCTTGACGGCTGGACCCACCTTCGCGGATAGCGAAAGGGCGTTGCCGCATAGATGTGAGGTGGTGTGGTTACGGACCGTGTCGCAGGCCAGTGACAGGCGTGGTACCGCGAGAGCCTGCAAGGATGTGCACG